>JAIOPF010000108.1 GCA_021414045.1 Deltaproteobacteria bacterium
CTTGGGTGGTTTGAGGCTCGCGGGTTGGGCCAGCGGGGCGGCGTATCAACGGCTGGGTTCGGGAAGCCTTCGCGAAGGGGTCTTCTCGAGACTAACCCAGCAGGGATTTCAGCAAGGCGGAACCCTGACGGGCATTCTGCTCGGCCATGCCCTCGAGCAATGGACGGGATTGCGGCGCCCGCAAGAAGGCGCGACGACCTTGATCGATAGCCTCGCGACCTTGTTGCAATTCCACGTCGCGGGCCGGCTAGGGTCCCAAGCTTTCGGCGCCTCGACGGCGGCCTGGGAATATCGTTTGGAGAGTAGAACCGAAGCCCTGCGCGATTTTGCAATAGGCCCCGCGAGGCTCTTCCTCGCGGAGTCCTTGCCTTTAGCGCCGGTGCTCATGGCCGGGGCTCCCGAGGAACTCTTGGGCCCCCAGCGCTTGTTCAGTTTGGGATCCGGGGAAGGCGGTTCCTCGAAGCCGCGCGAGCCCTTGCCGGAAATCCGCCCCAGTCTCGACGGCCGCACCCGGCCCATCGATCGCCAGATAGCGCTTTCCGTCAAAGTGCTGGAGGCCCAAGGCGTTTTTTGGGTGATCGACATCGATACCGAATCGCGCTCCCGCAGCGTGGAGGTGCGAGTGGGCGACCACCTGCTTCCGCGCGGGGGTTCCCTTCGAGTGAGAGACGGAGAGGTTGTGAGCTTGGGCGAGCGTCGCTATGTGTTCCGAGAACCCTCCCGCGATTTCGAGCCGGAGATATCCAGCCGGATCTCCGCCCAAGGAGTCTTGGTCCGTCGCCACCTTCATCCCCAGTACAACGAGGGCCGCGAGTCCCGCTATGAGCTGCGATTGCGGGGGTTCTTGGAGGGCCTGCGAGAGGGCGAGGTTCGGAATATTGCCCAGGGTCCCCGAGGGGAAGTGTCGTTTCGGCTGCTGCGTCGGCATCCCTTGGAAGTCGGAGAGCGTTGGGACTTGGAGGTCTTCGACGAGGGCTCCGCTTTTCGCGTGACCTTGGAGCAAACCCCGGAGGCCGTGATTTTCGATTCCTCTCCCATCGTGGACCGAAAATCGCCCCTATTGCCGATCTTCGCGGATTGGGTGGCGACCCACGCGACGATTCGCGCCCAATCCTTGGGAGTTCGTGGCATCTCGGAGGACTTCCATGAACTGCTGGGATTTGGCATGATCAATTCCAGCTACAATCATTTCGAAGCCCAGGGCGATCGCATGGACCTGGTCACCCAGCCCCGTTCGGCGTTATTGCCGATGGAATTCGGGACGAGGCATCGCGCGGCCGCGGGTCGCGTCTTCGATGCCTGGGCACTAGCCCGACTGGGGCAAAGGGTACCGACCTTGCTGGAAATCGAGGCCGGCGCGGAATTACCGGCTTTCAATCACCTCGGCGTCGAAGCCTCGATGCCCGCCATCCTCAATCGCCTGGTCCATCCCCGCAGCCGCTTCCTTGAAATTGGCTTTGGAGACCGACTCGAGACCCTTCAAGCCGTGGAGCGTCGTGGGGGTTTGGCTTGGGGTCTGGAGCTCGATCGAGTCTATCCCCCGGAGGCCGATCGCGAGGCGCTTCGCCGCTCGGATATCGACGTCCTTTTCGTCAATGGGTCGCCTTTTTTATTTTATGCCCAGCATCAAGTGGCCCTGCCCGCCGCCATCGATATCTTGAGACAGTTTTCGCGGGCGGAGTGGCTGGTGATCCAGGCCTACAATCCCCGCACTCCCTTCGAAATCCTGCGTCATGCCGAGGAGTTGAACCGGCAGCGGTGGGAACCGATGTTTTTCCGGGCGGCCGAATCGAAGGACGAGGCGCCGATTTTCCCCACCGATTGGTGTCAGCGCCCGGATACCCCCCACGCCCTACTCATCGCCCGTCGGATTCCGAATTCGGTGAAGTGACCGGATTGCGGTCCTAAGACCTGAAAATCCCGCTTCTTGGGCGAATTCGGAGTAAAATTAAAAAGATCCGAGAAAGGAGACGCTATGCTGTGCATCCGCAAGGCCGAGGACCGTGGCCATTTCGATCATGGTTGGCTGAACACCTACCATACCTTTTCCTTCGGTGATTATTATGATGCCCGCTTCATGGGATTTCGCGATCTGCGCGTCATCAACGAAGATTGGGTTCAGTCCGGTAAAGGTTTCCCCACCCATCCCCACCACGACATGGAGATCCTGACCTATGTCTTGGAAGGGACCTTGGAACACCGCGACAGCATGGGGAACGGTTCTTCCATCCGACCCGGCGACGTGCAAAGGATGAGCGCCGGCAAGGGCGTGACGCACAGCGAGTTCAACGGATCTTCCGCAGAGCCCGTCCATCTCTTGCAGATTTGGATTCTACCCAAGGGAAAAGGCCTCCCGCCGAGCTACGAGCAGAGGCATTTTGCCGACGAGCAAAAGAAAGGACAATGGCTCCTGGTCGCTTCGCCGCAAGGCAACCAGGGATCCGTCACGGTCCATCAGGACGTGCATGTCTATGCGTCCCGCCTGTCCCTCAACCAGGAACTCTTCTTCCAAGTGAAGCCAAATCGTCATGTCTGGCTCCAAGTGGCGCGGGGTGAAGTCCAGATCGAAGCGCAGACCTTGAAGGCCGGGGACGGAGCCGCCATCAGCGAGATGGCGAACATCGACTTGCGCGGCATGGGGGATGCGGAAGTGCTGTTGTTTGATTTGGCTTGAGGCTTTAAACGTTGAAGCGGAAGTGCATGATGTCGCCGTCTTTCACGACGTATTCCTTGCCTTCGATGCGAAGCAGTCCGGCTTCTTTCACCGCTTGTTCCGACTTCAACCGCATCAAGTCCTCGAAGTGGTAGACCTCGGCCTTGATGAAACCTTTTTCGAAATCGGTGTGGATGACGCCGGCGGCCTGCGGGGCCTTGGCGTTGGTGGGGATGGTCCAGGCCCGCACTTCCTTCTCGCCGGCGGTGAAGTAGGTCGAGAGATTGAGCAATTGGTAGCCGGCGCGGGCCATCCTTGCCAGGCCCGATTCTTTTAACCCCAAGTCCTCGAGAAAGGCCTTTTGCTCGGCCTCGGGTAAATTGGAAATCTCCGCTTCGATGGAACCGGAGAGCACCACGCAGGGGGCGCCTTCCTTCTCGGCATGGGCCATGACTCGCTTCGCCAGCTCGCCGGGCTGGGCGGCTTCGGACTCTTCGACATTGGCGACATAGAGGACGGGCTTGAGCGTCAGGAGAAAGAGTTCGCGAATGGCGAGTTTTTCCTCGGGACTCAATCCGATTTGGCGGACGGGAATCCCGTCTTCCAGGGCCTTTCGGACCTTTTGCAAAACTTCGAGCTCGGCCAAGGCCTCTTTGTTGCCGGATTTGGCGTTTTTATTGGTGCGATCCTGGCGCTTTTCGACTGCCGCCAGATCGGCCAGCATCAACTCTGTGTCGTTGACTTCGATATCGCGGATCGGGTCGACGTTGCCCTCGACGTGGACAACGTCGGAATCCTCGAAGCAGCGGACGATGTGCGCGATGGCATCGGTGCTCTTGATGTTTCCTAAAAATTGATTGCCCAAACCCTCGCCCTTGGAGGCGCCCTTCACCAGTCCGGCGATGTCGACGAACTCGACGGTGGTGGGGATGAGCTTCTGCGGCGGGATGTATTGCGAGATTCTTTGCAGCCGTTCGTCCGGAAGCGGGACGATCCCGACGTTGGGGTCGATGGTGCAGAAAGGATAATTGGCCGCCTGGGCCCCCGCGTGGGTGAGGGCGTTGAAAATGGTGGATTTCCCGACGTTGGGGAGGCCGACGATGCCGCAATTGAATCCCATAATGCCCTAGGCCTAGCTTAGCCCGGAGCGTCGAGTAAAGCGATATCCTCCTTGCGGGCCCAGGCAAGCTTCCATTAAGAACGGGAGATGCGCCGAGGTTTTGGAATTTGTTTTGGCCTCCTCGCCTGGTTCCTGTTCACCGGGATGAAAGTGGAGGAAGTCCCCAACCCAAGGGTGGAGCGGGGCAGTTATGTCCAGGACTCGGCCCACCTCTTGAGCGAGGCCGATAAGAAAGAAAGCCAAGGAAAACGGAATATTGATCTTGGTGGCCCGGGAGGATCGCAGGTTTCGCGTCGAAACGGGCTACGGGCTCGAGGCGGTTTTGCCGGATGCCATTTGCAAGAGATTGATGGACCAATGGGCCGTTCCGCGTTTCAAGACGGGAGAGTTTGGTTTAGGCATTCACTCCCTGGCCTACGCCCTCGCGGAGCGTGTCGTCCAATCCGAGGGCCGTTCTCTCCAAGTCTCGCCTCCGGAATCCTCGGGTGCCGAGGCGATACCAGCCAATGAACCACCGGCGGACAATGCGGCGGCCCAAGCTCTGAACGCTCTAGCCGACGAGGCCCCGCCGCCCTTTCCCTGGTGGAAGGGATTGAACGGGGCGGTACCCGTGGTCATCACTTTTTTTGTTCTGCTCTACCGGGGGACCCGCATCCTCCTCAGCAAGGCTTATGCCTCCCGCAAACTGTTCTACGGTGACGATGTCTCCGGTTTTCCGGTCACGGTTTGGGTCCTCACATTTTTCGGCACGATATTTTTCGCGAATATCGCCAATGCCTTCGTGCTTCCCGCGGGCAGCTTTCTGTTGGGCGGCGGCTTGTGCACTGGCCTGTGGATGGCCTGGCGAGGCTTTTTTCGTTCCCGGGTTTTGGAGTACGCCAGGACTTGTCCCCAATGCGGCCAAAAGATGCGTCGCATGGACGAAAAAGCCGATGACGCGCTCTTGACGCAGGCGCAACGCGATGAGGAGCGCGCCCAGGGAATGGATTATGAGTTCTGGGATTGCCCGGGCTGCGCCTACCAGGAACATTTCGAAGTGAAACTGCCCTTTGCGTCAAAATGCCCGAAGTGCGGCTATCGCACCTTGCATTCCAAGACCACCGTGCTGCATGCCGCGACAACCAGCAGTTCCGGATCCAAGCGTATTGACGAAGATTGCTATTACGTTCAATGCAAATACCACACGAGCAAGACCGTGACGATTCCAAGGGTTTCTTCCTCGAGTTCGAGTTCGGGCGGCGGTGGTTCTTCGGGGGGATCCTTCGG
>JAIOPF010000109.1 GCA_021414045.1 Deltaproteobacteria bacterium
CGAGGTGAAATTGGGATCCAGCACCATCGTGATGGGACCGACGTCGTCGAAAGTGGTGGTGACCGAAAAGTCGGTGACGAGAAGGTTGAATCGGTCGTTCAACTCTTGGTCAATATCCGCGGTCAAAGTTCCCGAAGCGAGCTGTTGAACGGGATCGATGATGAATTCCACCGAAGACGGACCGGAATCTCCGACGATGAGAGTGGCGTCCGTGTCCATCACGAAGGGTTGCCCGCTGCTTCCGCAAGCGGCGAAGGACAAGACGACGACAAAAAGGATCAGGCCCGCACACTTCTTGGCGGTTTCGCGAAGCGAAATATTCATGGGCTCTATCTCCTGTTAAGGTTGAGTGTAACAAGTCTCGCCGAGTTACCCAAAAAGTTTCTTGGAAAATATCAAAAATTCTCCCAAGTTAGCCCGTCTCGCCCCTTGGGGCGGCGTCACGGCTATTGGGCTTCGAAAAAATCGGCAGCCAACAACGCAACTTTCTGATTTTCTTAATATTTTCCCCCTAGACCCCGGGGAAACGATGCGCTATTTTGGAAGGATGATCCTCACGAATCCAAGACTCTTTTCGCTAGGCGTGCCGCTTTTGGCCATGAGTCCGCGCGGCGAAGGGCTCGCCCTGCGCGGGATCTTTGTCTTGGTGCTAGTTCCCTTGGCCCTGTGGGCGATGTGGAAAAAGCGTCGCCGTTAGCCCAAGGAGGCCGACAAGACCTGAACCATCTCTGAATGGATGCGAGCATTGCTCGCGAGAATTTCTTTGGAATAGATATCGAAGGGCTTGCCGCGAAAATCCGTCACCTTGCCCCCGGCCTCCTGGATCATCAACAACCCCGCCGCCACGTCCCAGGGAAAGAGATTCAACTCCCAGAAACCGTCGTAACGGCCGTCCGCGATGTAGCAAAGATCGATGGCCGCCACGCCGTCGCGACGTATCGCCTGGGCCTTCATCAGCATTTTTTCGAAGTGGTCGAGGTTGTTATTCTTGGTCTCGCGGACGTTGTAGGCGAAGCCGGTGGCCAGCATCGCGTGGTTGAGTTCGGCGATTTCGCTGACGCGGATTTTCTCGCCGTTGAGCGAAGCCCCGGCGGATTTTTCGGCCAAAAACATTTCGTCGCGGTTGGGTTCGTAGACGGCTCCGACGACGATCTCGCCTCGGTATTCGAGGGCTATCGATATGCAAAAGAGCCGGTAACCATGGGCATAATTGGTCGTCCCGTCCAGTGGATCGATCACCCACTTGTATTCGCTGTCCTTGCGGCGACCGCTGCCTTCCTCGGCAAGGATATCGTGATGGGGAAAGCGTCCCTGCAACAGGTCGACGATGACCTTCTCGCAGGCCTTGTCGACGTCGGTCACCAAGTTGATGCTGCCCTTGAACTCGATCTGCCGGGCCTTTTTCAGGCCCTCCAGCTGCAATTTTCCGGCGAGGCGGCAGGCCTCTTCGGCGCTTTGAACGAACTCCTTCACGTCTACTCCTTTCGACCCGTACGAGCCAGAGTCCACACTTGCACTGCTTCGGCCCCCGCTTGCAAGAGGCTTTTGGCGAGGGATTCGGCGGTGGCTCCCGTCGTCAGGACGTCGTCGATGACCAACAAGCGCAGCCCCCGAAACGATTTCGGCCTATTAACCCGAAAGGCCCCTCGCATGGCTCTTAGCCTTTCCGCCCGCCCTCGTCGGGCTTGGGGCGGCATTTCCTTGCGACGCAGTCCGGTAAGAATGGGCAGGGAAACACTGGCCTCGCGGGACAATTGTTCCGCCAAAACATGGCTCTGGTTGAAACCGCGGCGAAAACGGCGCCACCATCCCAGCGGAACTGGAACTAGGGCCTGGGGGGAAAATTCTTCCAGAGCACCGCGAAAAGAAGGAAGCGCGGCTTTCGTCAGGGGAACCAAGGCGGGAAAACATCCGCCGAATTTGAAGGCATGCAG
>JAIOPF010000178.1 GCA_021414045.1 Deltaproteobacteria bacterium
TGATCGCTTGACCAAGTCCCAGCGCAACGAGAATCGCCCAACAGAGGTGGGACAATCCTAAATAGGCGCCAAAGGCTAATCCAGCCTTGTTTTTGCTAACAGTACCCATCAAGCCTCCCTTCGGAAAATGTTGATAGACTATTATTGCATTGTTTCCGTGATACGCCCACGATGCAAGTCGTGAACGATATCAAGAAATCAAATCACGAAGGAGTCGGAGTAAAGGGGCCTGATGGGGCCTGGTTCTCGTATTACTGATAACCGTTATTATGCGCCGGGTTCCTCGGCTTTGGCGCCCGGAATGTATTTTGCGTAGACGAATACGGGTAAGGGCAGGCCTTGTAATTTCTCCGAAAGCAATCCTTTCACCTCTTCCCATTCGAGTTTGCCGACTCCAGTTCCAATCCTGGGGAGGGCGAGGCTTCGGAATTTTTCCGCTAGGGCCAGGTCGGCGAGTTTTTCCAGGCAAGAGCGGAGGTATTTTATCTGGGCTTTTCCGGGAAGCGCGGCGGGGCTAGGGGCTGGGTCTTGAATGAAAAGGTTGACGATGTGCACCTGGGGCCCAGCCCAGCTCCAAATCGCTCCCGGCTTGGGCGAACTTTGGTGGCAAAAATGTCGAAAATCCTTTGCTAGGGCAGGCCAGCGTTCGCGGATGGCCAAAGCCAGTCCTTGGTTGAAATGGTCTCCGGGAGCGATGCCATGGGCTATCACCTGGGCTTGGGAATGCAAAATATCGCCGCTTACTTCATAAATCATGGAAAGGTCCTTTCTTGCTGTGAAAACAAAACATAGGACTGGCCGCAGGCAATAACATTGATCCAGGTCATGAAACGCAGGGAATTTCTTGGGTTTCAATAAGAAAGAGGCATGACCTGATGCAAAGCATTGGAGGCGATTCAGGCGACTGAGAGGCAGAAGGAGTTAGAACCAATTGGGAGTCCTTTACCAAGAAAGAGCGGATGGAGGTCTTGGGGGTGCTTAAGGTTGCCGAACGGGTAGATTTGATTGGGTTGCTTGAATTGACGACGTAATTATCGAAGTTTTTTTTGGAATGGCATCCCTCTATTGCGGGAATGGACCTAAGGATATTTCGGCGAAATTTATGTTCTTATTTCCTACCTCGTTCGAATGCCGCTGAAAATTAAGGCGTGGTAGGCATGCAGCAAAGGAAAGGGGTAGGCCCGCTTTTGTTCCTCATTCATCAAATCCAAGACATTTGGTTCGAAGTATGACCGCATTAATCCAGCAAGGCTATGCGCGGCATTTTCGAGTTTCGTGGTTTCGGACTTTTCCCACGATGGCAAGAGGGCGCCTTTGGGATGGAAGCAAATTTCCAATAAGTGACCCAGGACCAAAAGCTGAGTGAAGGTGATTTCTAGTACGCGATCCCGGTAATCCTGAAGGATCCAGTCCGGATGGCTCAGCAGTACCGAGGAATCCTCGAGAGATTTTTCCAATCGGGTCAAGAGGTGCTGCTTGAAGTCCGTGAAGATGGGGCCGAATGCCTTCGGCTGATTGAGGCATAGCTTATTCACCGCTTCGAGGAAGTGTAGTCCGGTTTCGGTGAAGGGTGTCTTTCCCGGATGCCACAGATCTCCGTTGGCGAAATCTCTGAAATAAATTTGCCAATGATCTTGGGTCACAGTCTCTAAAGGCGTTGCCTGGCCCTGCCATCGCCCTTTCTCGTCCAAGAAGGTTGAGAGAAACTGCAGGGTCCAACTAGGTTCGGGGACCATGCTGTTGTCGCCCCATTCCTTCACGGGACTTTCGAGAATGTGAGCTACGAAATCTTCCGCCTGAAACTCGCGTTCCCCGAGCATCCAGGTGCCCGGTGAATTATCCGATAAGGCGAGGGCGCAGAGGAATTTATGCCGATGCGCTTCGGGGGTTTCCGGAGCGACGGGAAAGTAGGGCGCCTCTTGCGAGGAGAATTGAACGTAGGCAAGAAGAGGCGCGGCCCAGTCCGGACGATAGCCGAAGGCGTTGATTTGATGCAGCCGAAGCGAATAAAAAACGGCAGGCGGCAGTTGAAGGAAGTCCGGATTTTCGGCGTCGCGAAAAGCAGTCTCGACTTGGGTGCAAACGGTTGACATCACGAACCCAGATTACAAAAAACCCCTCGCAGGGGCGAGGGGTTTAAAAAACTATGATCGATTTTGCCGACTTAGTGCCGCGGCGCGGGAGCAGGGGGATGTTGGCGAATCAACTCTTCCATCCGTTGCGCGTTGAAATCCGGTACCCGATGCATTTCGATGTAGCAGCCGACGCGAACCGGTTGGCTCTCGCGAATTAGCTCTTCCAGACGGGCATGTTCGAGGGGAGGAATCGGCTCGAAGTGATCGGCTGCTTCTCGGCTGGGAGTGGTGCAAGCCTGGGCCTCGGGTTGAAAGTAGCATTCCACTCGATGGAATAAGTCGGAGAAGAAAGAACCGATATTAGAAAGAATTTCCACGTAACCTCCTGTTGAAGCCCCTGCCTATGGCAGGATTTATCGTGCGTCCATCGGAGATGTTGCGCGGGGTCGACGGGTAGAACTAAACATGCCCAAATACCAAAGGCCTGAATCAAAAAAAGGAGTATGATCATGCCTTTATCTCTTCTAATTTTTTTAAAAAAATGGTGGAGACGAGCGGGATCGAACCGCCGACCTCCTGAATGCCATTCCCCACACTGGATTTTCCCCAATTCCTTGAAATTCCTAACTAGCTGAAAAAATTAGATAAATACGACTCAATGTCCGGCCATATTTGTGCAGATATGGTCATTATTAACTCAATATTGGGTCGTTATGTGCTCCTTCGGTGGGAGGATTGTGGGAAAATTTAAATCTGAGAAACCCTCCGTATGATACCCCCGGCGACCAACAAGCCCGGCCCCGCCATCCGCCAATGGCCGTAAAGCGGTCGCGCTGGCGATCCCTCCGGTCCCTTCGCCTGCGATGACAATTTTAGATAACCTTGGCATGGGATGGTCCCATTCAACCTTGCCTTATCGAGGGAGCTTCCTCCGTCTTTGCCGGGGATGGGGGTGATCCGCAGGCTAGGTTCGCAGGCACGGCGATTTGAATCTTTTTTGGCATGGCCAATTTCAAATTTGCCATGATTGCAAGGAACTCCTCCTTGGTTTTTCCTCCGCCAACCCTTGGATTGAACTTCTTCTCTTCCTCGATGGTCGAGACCATCATGCCCCGATAATCGTGGGCGGGATAGACCAGGGTTTCATCGGGGAGAGTGAACAGTTTTTGTGTAATGCTCTCATACAAACCCGAAGACGAACCCTGCTGAAAGTCGGTCCGACCGGTCCCTCGGATCAGAAGCGCGTCGCCGCTAAAGACCCGGCCGGCCACCAAATAACTCGTGCATCCGTTGGTTCGGATTTCGTCCGCCCCGGTGATGTGATCGGCGTGGACATGGGTTTCCATGACGAATTTCAAATGAAGCCCCAATTCTTTGACGAGGTTGAGATCGCGCTGGACCTGTTCCTTGACGGTGTCGATGAGGGCGGCCTCCCGGGTTTCGGGATCGGCGATCAAGTAGGTGTAGGTCCATGTTTCGTAGTCGAAGAGTTGGCGAAAAAAAAGTTCGTGGGTATTCATATCGCCTCCAATACGCGTTGAAATTTCCCGCTGACCTCCCGGGTCAGGTTTGATTTTTTGGAAAAATAATAACTCATGTCCGCTCCTCCAAAATGACGAATATCATCAAGTTTTAAAAAGATTTTTCACTACAAGTCCTACTCCCAAAACAAGGATGAAAACAGCGAACCCCTTTCTTAATTTTTCCACAGGAAGCCTGTGCGATAAAGCGACTCCCAAAAAACTGGCCAAAGAAGAAACCACCACAAAAACGATCACCACCGGCCAATCAAAGGGGACTTTACCCAAATAACCCAAAACTCCGGCGGCGCTATTGACCGCGATCACGAAGAGTGAAGTCCCGATGGCTAGACGGAGCTTGAGATTCCCGAGAGTGTTCAAGGCGGGAACGATCATAAAGCCGCCTCCCACGCCCAAAAACCCGGTCATAAAACCCACTACTGCGCCCAGACCTCCGGCAAGTTCAGGTCGCATGTGGCATTCATCCTTTCCGGGGCTTAGGTCGGCTTCCTTCTTGCGGAGCATGGCCAAGGCTACGACGACCATCAGTAGTCCGAATAAAATAAGTTGCAAGGTCCCCGAAACTCGCAAGGCCACCCAGGTACCTCCCAAGGTGCCGACAATGCCAATGACGGAGAAAAACAAAGCCGCCTTCAGGCACAGGGCCCCCCGTTTCCATTGCAAAACCGCGCCCGTCAACGCGGTCAGCCCCACGATGGCCAGGGACATGGCAATGGCCGACTTGGTTTCGTAACCCAATACGTAAACCAAAATGGGCACCGCTAGAACGGAGCCCCCGCTTCCGAACATTCCTAAGGAGAGGCCGACCAAGGATCCCATTGCCATGGCTAAGAGCCAATTCATGATAACGCCTCTTGGGGATTGGGGCAGGATTTCTGAGTTCGATTCCATGGCATGCGGCCTAACAATTGCGCCATTCCGCAAAACCCGGTGAGACCCGCAAAAGCCAAACCCGTTCCCACGAAACCGGTGAGGATCAAAAAGGCAGGGTGGACGAGCCAGGCCAGGAGGGTTCCGATCAGGATCAAGGTTCCCGCAACCACCTGGACTTGTTGCATAAGGGGAAGGCCGCGTCTGAGGCGGACGACCGCACCACCGCATTTCTCATATTCGACAATTCCTCCGTCGATATTGACTAGATTCTCGAATCCAAGGGATTCCAGGCGTTGAATCGCCTGACGGCTTCGGTTGCCGGACCTGCAGTAGACATACACCGGGCGATCCTTTGGAATCTCCGTCGCCTTGGCCTCGAGGGAGTCCAAAGGGATTAAGGCTGCGCCTTCAATCCGGCAGACTTGGTGTTCATCCGGTTTCCGGACGTCCAAGAGGAATTCATTTTTTCCTTTCGATTGATTCTTGAGATCCTGGGCGCTGATGGATTTCATGAGTTCTCCCAATAAGATTAAGATGCTCGGCTCTTTCGCGGCGCGCGGTGTGCGGAGGAATAAATTCGAACCTGTTGGTCCAGTCTTTTTTGAATCCCTTTGCAAATCATTTCGCAAAGCTGGTGAACCATCGGGTCCGCGATGGAGTAATAGGCCGAATTTCCTTCCTGCCGCCGCCGGAGCAGGTGGGCATCCACAAGGAGTTTCAAATGTTTGCTGAGATTTGGCTGAGAAGTGCCGACCGCCGCGCAGAGATCAGACACGGTTCTTTCGGATTCTTGGAGCTCTTGCAAAATCCTAAGCCGAATTGGCTCGCAAAGGGCCTTGAATATTCTCGACACTCCCTCAAGAGCCTGGGGATCCAGGGTTTTTATCTTCATAAAGACTCCATACTTTATAAGTATATTCCAATATAGATATATAGAAGAAAAATATCAAGATGCATTCCATTTGCAGATTTCCGGGCCTTATTTAAGGCCAGGCGTCGAAAGCGGCTTCGTCGGGTAAGTCGAACACTCGCCAAAGGTCGTAATAAACAGGCGCCTGGGAACGGCCCATCCGCGACGTTCTAGTTTTTCGATGTATTGCAGGATTGTCGTGAGGGATGGGAAATGCACTAAACCTTTATAAATTAGAAAAATTTAGTGCACGTCAGACGGTTTTTTCCCATCATTGGTTGCTTTATACTAACTGCATGCATTTATTAACTTATAACAATTCAATCTATGGCCGTTTTTGTTCAAATGCGGTCATTATTGGGTCGTTATGTGCTCCTTCTGTGGGAGGATTGTGGGAAAAGTGCACTAAAAATTTAAAAATAAATCGGTTTTAGTGCATGAAATGATTTGCGCTTCAGATCTGGTCGACGTACACTAATTTTCGGAAAATAACATAATTTTAGTGCACGTCTATGGAAGCCATCCTCACAGCCTTAGAAGAAGAGAAGAAACAGGCCGACCG
>JAIOPF010000121.1 GCA_021414045.1 Deltaproteobacteria bacterium
GCGAGGTAAAGGGCGGTGGCGCGTTGCAAGTCGCTGCCCTCGCCGGGAGCGGCTTCGGCGACCATGCCGCGGAGGAATCCGGGGTTGGTCTCTTCCGTCCTTTGCAGGTAACGCTCGACGTCCAGGTCGGTGAGGACCCCGTCGCCTCCGGAGATTTCGAACAATTGCTCGAGACGCGGATCCGCCAGCTGCGAGCGTCGTTCGGCCAGGGCTTGCAGCGAGATGCCGTGCTCGCCCGCTTCACCGCCCGCGACGACGGCTTCGGCCATCACCGCGTTGACCTCCTCGCGGAGGGAGAAGACCATGAAGCGGAAGTTCGCCAAGGTGGTCTCGGACTCCGGAAAATCGGCTCGCGCTTCTTCCGGCAGGTTTTGGATAAAGGTATCGAGTTCCTCATAGCTCATGCTCCAGTCGGCATCGCGGTCGTTCAAATCGACGCCCGCGATCTGCAGCAGGTTTTGCAGCATGATGCTCTGTTCGTCCTCGCCCGCGAAAACCGTGGGAGGCAGGTTTTTCAGGAAGTTCAAATCGATGGGCGCGCGCCGGGCGCTTTCGGTAGCCGGCACAAAGGCCTCCGGGACTTCCGCTTCCATCTGCCGCAGCTGTCCAATCAGGGTGTTGACTTCGGTGATGAGGGTGGCGGAGTTCAATTCCCGAGCCTGCTGGTCGCCTTGAGTGAGCTCGTTGACCAGCAATTCCAATTCTTCTTCGCTCAAGTTTTCGTGATCGTCGTCTTGGGAAGCCGCCAGCTCGAGATATTGTAGCAGGCCTTCCGAGGCATGGGCGCCTTCGAGACGGGTTCGGGCTTGGCTCAAGTTGCCCACCAGCTCGGAGCGGTTGCTGGTCAATAGGCTGAGATTGGTGCGGCTTTCCTCCTGGAGACGGCTGATATAACCGTCGATCTCGCTTTGACTCAAGACCCGGTCTTCGGCGTTGGCTTGACCATCGGAGTCCGCGGCGGCCATCAAAGGCAAGGCAATGCTTTGTAATTCTTGATTTCCGGCTAGGGCGCTTTGGACGAGGCGATGAAGGAGGGAAATATCGATATCGGTCATGGCGAGAGCTCCGCACTTGAGGCGTGCCCACGCGTAGGGGGATTATCGGCCGGGGAGCGGGACGGTTGCTAAGCCGAGTTGACTTAAGAGGATAGGTTCATTTAGACTAGATTCAGACCAGAATTTTTCACGAGGCCATTCATGAATGAAATCGGAGTTTACGAGGCAAAAACCCACTTAGCTAGCCTTCTAGAAAGGGTGGAGGGTGGCGAGGTCATTACCATCACTCGGCATGGAACGCCGGTAGCGGTGCTTTCTCCCGTGGCAAAAGATCGGAAAATGTCCGTGGCAGAGGCCATCGAGGGGATCAAGGCCTTGAAAAGCCGTATCGGTACCCGTATCAGCCAGAAGGAAATCAAGAGGATGATCTCGGCAGGTCGAAGATGAAACCTTTTGTGATGGATTGTTCAGTCACGGCCGGTTGGGTGATAGGTTCCCAGTCCGATCTGTATACAACCGCGGTTCTCGACAACATCCGAGAAAACAAAGTTTTCGTGCCCGGAATATGGCTTTACGAAGTGGCGAATCTCCTTTTGTCCGCTGAGCGCCGAGAGGCTATCAGTCGCGAGGATTCCACAGCTTTTTACCATTTTCTGAAAGGGCTTTCCGTGGAAATTGTCCACAAGAACGACGAAGAATGGTCCGAGTTATTGTTGTGGATGGCGAAATCGCACGAATTGTCGTCCTATGACACGGCCTATCTTTACCTAGCGATGGACCGCGGATATCCCCTCGCGACGCGCGATAAAAAAATGCAGGCTGCCGCGGAATCGGCGGGAGTCACCCTGTTTCGTCCTTAATCCTCGTGGGGGCTCGAAGGCTCGGTATGGACGACCACGTCGATCACTTCGGGAATCTCTTCTTTGATCTTGGCGATGACTTGGTGGGTGATGGCGTGGGACTCCTGGGTGGAGAGATGGGGAGCGACGTGGATGTTGAGGTCCATGTAGATCGCCGCCGGGTTTCCCCGTGTGCGGATGCTGTGACATTTCTCGACGCCAGGGACCTTCATCACGATATCCAAGACTTCCCGAGCATCTAGCTGGGCCGAGTCCATGAGGGTGTCGAGGCTTTCCAATACAATCTTATAACCGCTGTAGCCCACGAAGACGGCGATCAGTCCGGCTGCTCCCAAATCCACCCACGGAATATGAAACTTCACCCCGATCAAGGCGGCGATGACCGACAGCGAGGCGTAGACGTCGCTGCGGGTGTGGGCGGAATCGGCGGTGAGGATTTGGCTGTGCAGCTCGTGGCCTCGGCGGTGCTCGTACTTGCTGACCCAGGCATTGACCCCCATGGTCCCTACCATGATGAGAAAACTATAGACGGTGACTTCCGGCGTCTGGTGGGTGTGCACCCGCTGGACGGCGCTGGAGACGATCTCGTAGCAGGCCCAAAACAGCATCGCGGAAATGAACATCGCGCCCAAGGCCTCGACCTTGCGGTGCCCGTAAGGATGCCCCGAATCCGCCGGTTTTGCGGCGAAAAAGAGGGCGATCAAACCCACGATGTTGGAGGTGGAGTCGAGCAGCGAGTGGTAGCCGTCCGCGACCATGCTCAGGGAATGCGAGGAATAGCCGTAGCCTAGTTTGAGGCCGCAGACCAAAAGGTTTAGAAAAAGCGTGACCCAGAGCACCCGTTTGACTTCTCGGGAACGCTCGATCAGGGAGTCTTTAAGCATTATTTACCGCCATAAAAGTGGAGCAAATAAAGGCTCAGGTCGGGCCAATAAGTAATGATGATCAAGGCCAGGACCAACAGCATGAGAAAGGGCAAGGTAACCCAATAAAGATTGATGATGCTGCGCTTGAAGCGGATGCTCGAGAGAAAGAGGTTCAGGCCCACCGGGGGATGCAGGTATCCGATCTCGAGATTCGTCAGGAAGATGATTCCGAGATGGATGGGATCGACCCCGAATTCCTTGGCGATAGGAATGATCAAAGGCACGACGACGATGATGGCCGAGAAGATGTCCATCAGCGAGCCCACGATCAACAAGAAGAAGTTGAGCATGAGCAGGAAGGCCCACTTGCTGGTGATATAGAGCCGGATCCATTCGAAGAGCTTCGTCGGGACTTGCTCGTCGATCAGGTAGCTGGTGAAGCCCATGGCCACCGCGAAGATGACGACGATGCTGCCCACCAAGACCATCGACTGGCGGGCGATGCGGGGGATGTCCTTGGTGAGGCTCAAGTCACGGTAGATGAAGACCTCGACGATGAAGATGTAAAAGGCCGTGACCGCCGCCGCTTCCGAGGCCGTCACGTAGCCGCCGTAAATCCCCCACAAGATGATGATGGGGAGGGGCAACTCGAAGGCCGCGCCCTTGATGGCCTTGATCACTTCTTTGAAGCTAAAGGGGTGCTTTTGTTGCTTGATCCCGCGGTTGCGCCAGATGCTGTAGAGCGACAACAGGAGGATGATCAGCAATCCCGGGAGCAGGCCGGCGACGAACAGCCGGTCGACGCTCGCGCCGCTGATCAAGCCGTAGAGGATCAGGGGGAGGGAAGGCGGGAACATCAGGCCGACGCTGCCGCAAGTGGTGACCAAGCCCATCGAGAAGTTGTCGGGATACTTTTCTTTCACCAAGACCGGGTAGAGTAGGCCGCCCAAGGCGATGATGGTGACGCCGGAGGCCCCCGTGAAGGCGGTGAAGAAGGCGCAGGCGACGATGGTCATGATCGCGAGGCCGCCGGGCATCCAGCCAAAAAGGGGCTTTGCCAGCGCGACCAGGCGTTCGGGGGTCTTGCTCTCGGCCATCATATAACCCGCGAAGGTGAAGAGCGGGATGGCCACCAGGGTCGGCGCCGAGGCCAGGCGATACATCTCGATGATGGTCGCTGAAGAATCGATGCCGGCGTTGTGAAAGGATATCAGGCTGATCGAACCGAAGATGACGAAGAGGGGCGCGCCGAAGAGCGCGATCAGGGCAATGCCGATGCCGAGAGCTAGATTCACGAGGAAGCCCTCCCGAACAGCGCCCGAATATCCTCGAGGATCTTGGTCGCGAAACGCAGGCTCATCAAATAAAAACCGATGGGGATGATGATGATGGCCCAGTAGTTGGGGACGCCCGGCATCAGCATGGCGCCGCCTTCCTTTTCGCCCAAGACGAACTTATAGGAAGCGAGGGCTAGGCAAGCGCAAACGAAGGCGGAAGCGGCGTCGACGAACATCGCGGTGGGCTTGCGGAGCTTGTGCGGGAGGAAGCGCGAGACGAGATCCATGGCGAGATGTCCGCCCTCTTTGGTCGCGATCGAGGCCCCGATGAAGCCGACCCACAACACCAGATGGCGAACGAAAGCGTCGCCCCATTCGATGCCGGTGTTGAAGAAATTGCGGAGGATGACTTGGGCGAAGGCCAAGCCAATCATGCCAAGGAGACTACTGGTCAGGAGAAAGGATTCGAGCTTTTCCAGGCCGTCGTCGAGCTTTTTGACGGAAAAAAAGAGTATGGCACCCAAGACGATCGAGGCGCCGAAGTAATACAAGAATGTTTGACTGATCTCCACCATGCGGAACGCCCTCCCAAGCGCCCGTTAAGGGCGTAATCGTCTAGCCTTCCCCGTGGGAGAGATCAACTGTTTTAAAGCGGGATATCGGGTTTTTCGGCGGGAAAACAAGACGACAAGCCTTACTTCGCCAAGGCGCGGAGTAAAAAAAACGGGGGAGCACCGCCATGGGCAGCGCTCCCCCGTCGAAAGATGCGATTACTTGCGGACTTCCGCGATCAGGGTTTTCACCTTCTCGAGGAGGGCGGCGGGGTACAGATTGCCGGCCAACTTGGGGTAGACCGCTTCGGACAATTGGATCATCTCTTCCTTGGCCTTGGGATCGACGGCCACTGCTTGGATCCCGTTCTTCTTCAGGGTAGCCAGGGCCGAGGCGTTCTCGGCGCGGATCTTCTGGACCAGGCTTTGGCCGTATTTTTGGCCGGTGGTCTTGAGCAAGGCCTGAAGGTCGGGCGGCAGCTTGGCGAATTGGGCCTTGGTGATCAGGAGGCCGCCGGTCGAATTGGCGAGGTTGACGTCGGTGAAGTACTTGACCTTGGTGAACCATTGCAGGGCCACAACGGCTAAGGGCGGGCCATAGACGCCGTCGATCAGGTTGGTCTGAAGCGAGGTGAGGACGTCCGGCAAGGCCAAGGGAATCGGGACGATGCCCAGGGTCTCAAACATGGCCTTGACCAGAGGGTCGCCTTCCCAGGCCCACATCTTCACGCCCTTCATGTCTTCTTTATTGGCGATGGGCTTGTTCGAGTAGATATTGACGAAGCCCGCTTCAGCCCAACCGAGCATAATGAAGCCGTTGGCATCGAATTGCTTCTCGAATTCGGGCTGCAGTTTGCCCTTCACATAGTCCACTTCCTGATAATTGCGGAACAGCATGGGCAATTCGAGGACGCGAACCGAGGGGACGATCTGTCCCAGGCCGACGCCCGTGAAGGCCGCCGCGTGGACTTGGCCGATGCGCATCTTGCGAAGCACGTCGCGCTCGTCGCCGCTGACGCCGCCGGCGTAAATCTTGAGGGCCAGCCGTCCGCCGCTTTGGGCCTGCAGCTCTTGGTTCATCGCTTCCATCTCTTTAACCCAGGTGGAACCTTCGGGCGCGAGCACGGAGAGCTTGATTTCGAATTCGGCAGCCTGGACCGTCGCCGCGCTGAGTGCGAGACCGAAGAAAGCCAGGGTGAGTGAACGTAAATACGAACGCATTATTTCCTCCTCATGAAATCATGTTTCCACGGGTTGAACCGGGTCTATTTTCTTTTTTTGGGTTTGTCAGGGTTCGATTGGCTGAAAAAAGTCGATTTTTTGTCCAACAGGATCTTGGCCCGTCGCTTGGCGAGTTCGTTGGAAAGCCTTTGTTCAGGCAGGGCGGCCGCATCCGCCGCCAACACACCCGTCAGTAGTTTCGTGAACAGTGCTTGGTCTTGGATTTGGACGGCGTAATATTGCGCCTCGCTCACGGGGCCCATTAAATATTTTCCGCCGCTGATCTCGATGGCTTTTTCGAAATTCATCTTGGATTTCTCCGGATCTCCGCCCAGCATTTTGGGCCTACCACCGTAGAACGCTCCGAGGAAGAGATGCGGTCCACCGAAATAATAACTGTCGTCCAATTCGATCATGCGATTGAAAAGGGCCTCGATGCGCGGCAGTTCGGCGACGGCGTCCGTCGAGTCCTTGTTGAAATTCAGGTAGTTGCCCCAGGCAAAGCCGGCCCAGAACATGTCTTCCATGTCCGCCTTGCCGAAAGTCTTGAGGGCCTTATTGAAATCGTCGAGGGTGCCTTCTTGGGCCTTGGCGAAGGCGGGATTGCGCGAGAGCAGCTGCAACCCGTAGTCGCGGGCGCGGGTGTAGAAGCGCTTCGCTCGGGCCATCGCCAGATCGTAAGCGGCTTGATTGCCGCCTTTATTGGCGAGGATGTCATTCTCGGTGAATCCGAAGGCGTATCCCGCATAGGCCTTCGTCAAGAGGAAGAGCACCTGCTTGTCCTTGGGATTCTGGGTATAGAAACCTTCGAGCATCTTCAGGAAGCCGAGGCTGGCTTGCTCGGCCAATTCGACGTCGTCTTCTCGGTCGATCGACGGACTCGCGTCATAAAAAATCTGGGCGCTGGCTTTGGTGGCGACCTTCTTAAAGCCGCAGGAAGTTAAGCCGAAGACCAGGAGGAGTGCCGTGAAGGCGGGCAAAAATTTCTTTAATTTCATAGGGCCTCGGTGCCTAGCAGGGGTGAAGGAAAGAAGCAAGCGTTCTCCATTTCCGAACGAAACTAAGATAACTTTATGAAATTACTATAATTATCTGAAAACCGCGGAATCGATTCATTCGTCGGCGAGGATGATACGGGAGGTATAGGGATTCGGATAGATGCTTTTCTTGAACAGTTTTCGCGTCAGCTCGTCCCTCTGGGCGTGCAGGCGGTGCGCTTCTTGGATGATGGCGCCGCGAATGGGAGCTGCATAGTACTTCAGGGTCTCGTTGCCGCTCTGGGCCTTCAAAAGAAATTGGACGATGGCGTCGGGCGAGTAACCCATCATCGCCAGCATGCGGCCGCAGAAGACGTCGGCCGCGGATTCTTCCTCGCGGCGAAGCTTGAAGATGTCTTCCCAGCTCAAGTGGTCGAGGTTGCCGTGCTTGGAGGTGTTCGAGATGAGATGGCCCCATTCGTGGGCCATGACCGCGCTGAGTAGGGCGTCATTGCCGCCGTTTTCCTGGAGAAATTCCACGCCCAAGTAGACGTTGCCCTTGTCGTCGGCGGCACCGACGGTATTCTTCGCCAGGAGCACCTTGCCGTCTTTGCCGGAGAGCAGACGCAATTTGCGGCGCGCCTTTTGGACAGCCCCGTAATGGGTGCTAAGATGAACTAGGTCGGGGTGATCGGCCCAGCGGACCACGATCGGCGGAGTTTCGCCAAGGGTTTTGCGTTGCGTACCTTCCGTCTGGACTTGCGGCGCTCCCGACGAGGTGCTGGTTTTCAGCCAGGTGGGAAGTTTGCTGAGGTTGGTTTCGACCTTAACGGTCATAAAAAGGGCATTCCTTCATCTTCTATTATCGGAAAAACCGGACATCCCGGTTGCGCATCCTCTTAACGTACCAGTTTGTAACCCTTTTTAAAGAGATAAACGCATAATAAGTAGCTCAATAGGGCCGTTCCGCCCAAAAAACCCAAGGAATACCAATAGGAGATATCCGAATGTCCCAAGACGGCGTAACGCGTGGCATCCACGAGATAAAAGATGGGATTGAAGAGACTGACCTTGGCCCAGAAATTCGGCAGCATGTGGATCGAGTAAAAGACGCCTCCCAGATAGATGAAGGGCGTGATGACGAAGGTGGTGAAGGTGGCGATTTGGTCCCAGCCTTCGGCCCAGAGCGCCGAGAGGATGCCCAGGCTGGAAAAGAGGATGGAGCTGAGCGAGATCACTAGCAGCGTGTGCGGCCAATGGTGGATCTGGAGATGCACCGTTGGGATGCCCACCAGCAAGGTCATCATGCCGACGAGCAGTCCCCGGAACAAGCCGCCGATGATGAAGGCGGTCACCAATTGGATGGGCGACAGTGGGCAGGAAACCATGTTCTCGATGGAGCGATCCATGCGCGCCATGAAGAGACTGGTGGAACTATTGGCGTAGGCGTTGTTGACGACGCCCATGGCTGCGAGCCCCGGCAAGATATAAAGGACGTAGTCGAATCCGCCGATCTGCTTGATCCGCGATCCCAAGGAATAACCGAAGATGAAGATGTAGAGCAACGTCGTCAGGATGGGTGGCGCTATCGTCTGTCCCGCGAGGCGGGTGAAGCGATAGAATTCGCGCAATACCAAGGTGCCGAAGCCGATGGGATTCTTCATGACGCGGCCTTCTTGCCGTTGGTCTCGGCTTGGGCGAGGGTTTTCCCGGTGAGTTTCAAAAAGACCTCTTCAAGATCCCCCTTCTTGAGGTTGATGTCCTCGACGCGGCATCCTGGTTTCGCGAGAATCCTCTCGATCAGCGCCTCGACCATGACCCCGATGCGCTTGGCCCTCGCCCTCAGGAGCTGGCCCTCCAATCGCACCTCGGGAAGGTCGGAAAATTCGGAGGGATCCAATTCTCCACTCACCACGATTTCGACCTCCGAGTCGCAATACTTGTCGATCAGTTCCTGCGGCGAGCCCATCTCGATGATTTTGCCGTGGTTGATGATGCCGATGCGCTCGCAGAGGGCCTCGGCTTCGTCAATGTAATGGGTGGTGAGCAGGATGGTGGTTCCGTTGCGGTTGAGATCGCGCAGGTACTTCCATAATTCGTGGCGC
>JAIOPF010000122.1 GCA_021414045.1 Deltaproteobacteria bacterium
GATTCAGCTCCGGTGGCGCCAAGGGCATGGGACTCTTCGTCGGTCTTGAAATGCTTTGGGTCGCCTTCGCTGTGCTTCGTTACAAGATGCTCTTCAAGTCGGGTGGTATTCCGGCCGTGGGCACTGCGGGCTCCGCCGGATGAAAAAAAAGCAGGCTCCTCTACCTCAAATCGTGACGACTTCGTATCTGCCGGACCAGTTGCCGCCGATGCGCGGTGCGACGGCGTTATTCCTCGGGCGTTCCAATGCTGGAAAATCCACGCTGTTGAATGCGATTTTCAAGAAGGACCTGGCGAGGGTCAGTAAATTTCCGGGAAAGACGCGTTCGGTGAATTTTTATCGCTGGGGACCCAAACTGACCTTGGTCGACGTCCCGGGCTATGGTTTTGCCCAGCGCAGCCGAGAAGAGCGGGATTCTTGGCAGATCCTGATGGAAAGATTTTTTGACCTTTTGCCCGAAGGTGCCCTGTGTCTCTTGCTCATGGACTGCAAACGCGACCTTGAAGACGAGGAGGTTGGCTTGATCGAGGCCCTCTGGGACCGCGGTTTGAACGTCGAATTGCTTTTGACCAAGGCCGATCACCTCAATCAATCCGACCGAGAAGCCCGCAAGCGGGCCCTTGACCGGCAATGCGCCGCCTCCAAGCCAGAAAATCCTTTGACGTGGCGATTCGTCTCGGCCAAAACAGGGGAGGGCATTGACGCCCTAAGGCGGCATCTGCTCCATTATGGCAAAGAAATTCCGATCTCAGCTCCGAACCATGACTCGCTCCGACCTTGATGCGGTTTTGGCCATCGAGTGGGTGATGCCTTGATGTACGAGATGATCCGTTTCGCCCACCAGAACGAGGCTCGGTTCATCTTTTTGGATGTGAGGCGATCCAACGAGCCTGCCCAGCATTTGTACCAGAAGTTCGGCTTCGAAAAAGCCGGGGTGAGAAAACGTTATTACAGCGACAACCAAGAAGACGCCATTATTATGAAGAAAGTTCTCGAGTGAAAGACAGCGTTTGCCAAGTTGAATTCCATGTCCCTCTGCAAGACGGGTATTTCCGCATCGGACTCAAGACCGGTTGGGAAGGCTTCGTTCCGGGACAGTTTGGGATGCTGGAAGTGCCGCGCCAAGACGGGGTCTTGCTGCGTCGGCCTTTCAGTTTTGCGCGCCAGCTTGGGGCCACGACGGAGATTTTGTATAAAGTCGTCGGTCGCGGGACCGCGGCTCTCTCTTCGGTATCGATGGGACAGTCCCTGCGCCTGCTGGGACCCTTGGGTCACGGTTTCAAGATGAAGGAAGGTGAGGGAGACTGCGTCGGAGTGGCCGGGGGTTACGGCATTGCGCCCTTCCTGGAACAGGCCATCCAGCTCGCTAAAAAAGGCCAGAAACTCATCCTGTTTTATGGCGCAAGGACCAAGAAGGATCTCCTTTATATTCAAGAGCTTAATGATTTAAAGGTAAAGCTTTACCTGACGACGGAAGACGGTTCCGAAGGTGAAAAAGGTCGTGTCACGGAAGCTCTCGCCAAGGTTTACAAACATTCTGCGCCGAAGGTGATCTGGTCGTGTGGGCCGGTGGGATTGCTGCACGCGGTGCAAAAGTGGGCCTTGCCGCGCGACGTTTCCTGCGAGCTCTCGGTGGAAGAAACCATGGGCTGCGGCACGGGCGTCTGTCTGGGTTGCGTCGTCAAGGATACCGAAGGCCGTTACCGGCGCGCCTGTATCGAAGGGCCGGTATTCCCAGGGGAGCGTTTGGAATTTTAATATGACCGTCGATCTTTCCGTCCAATTAGGGAACCTTCGCCTCAAGAATCCGATGATCGCCGCCTCCGGCACCTTCGGCTATGGCGAAGAGCTGAGCGACTATTTTCCCGTCGAAAAACTGGGCGCTGTGAGCACCAAGGGCCTGAGTCTCAAACCCCGCGACGGCAATCCCATGCCTCGCATCATCGAGACGCCCTCCGGCATGATCAACGCCATTGGCCTGCAAAACGTGGGGATCGAGGCCTTTATCCGGGAGAAGTTGCCTTTCCTCGAAAAGCGCGGCGTCGTGGTCATCGCCAACATCTTCGGCAATACCTTGGACGAGTACGTCGAGATCGCCCGCATGCTCAACGCCACTTCGGTGCAGGCCGTCGAGTTGAATATTTCCTGTCCCAACGTCAAGGCGGGCGGCATGGAGTTCGGCAACGACCCAAAGATGGCGGCCAAGGTGACCGAGGCCGTACGTGCGGCCTTCGACCGTCACCTCATGGTCAAGCTTTCTCCCAACGTCACTTCCATCGTCGAAATCGCCAAAGGCGTGGAAGGCGCGGGAGCCGATTCGCTTTCGATGATCAATACTATTACCGCGATGGTCATCAACACAAAGACTCGCCGCCCCATGATCGCCAACCGCGTCGGAGGCCTTTCCGGCCCAGCGATTCGCCCCATCGCCGTGCGCATGGTGGCCCAAACTTTTCCTCAAGTGAAGATTCCCATCGTCGGCATCGGCGGCATCGTCAACGCCAACGACGCCCTCGAGTTCTTTATCGCCGGCGCTGCCGCCGTCCAGGTGGGCACGGCTACTTTCATGGCGCCGGACGCCTGTAGCCGCATTCTCGACGATTTGGAGGCCTATCTCGGCGAACAGGGCATTTCTTCCGTCCGAGAGCTGGTGGGCACCTTGGTCCCGTAACCAAAGTGTCGATTGACAAACCAAGCCCTCTTCAGAGATTAATCATTAAAATGGCCGGTTAAAGACCGCTTTTGCTGACGCGATGAGCCATCGACCTCTTTCCAAGGAAGGGCGTTCATGCTTTCGAGCAACGTGTTGGTCCTGAATCACTCCTACCTTCCGGTGCATGTCACCTCGGTGCGCCGGGCTTTGATCATGCTTTACCAAGGCATCGCCAAAGTCGTCGACGAGCAATACAAGACCTTCGATTTCGATTCTTGGGCGGATTTGAGCGTCGAGGTCCACCATGAAAGCATCGGTTTGGTGGATCGATTGATCCGAGTCCCCCGCGTCTTGGTGCTCGGCGCCTACGACCGAATGCCGAGAAAAAACGTCCGATTCTCCCGCTACAACATTTACCTCCGCGACCGAAATACCTGCCAGTACTGCGGCAAGGGATTTCCTCGCTACGAACTCAACCTTGACCATGTCATCCCGCGATCGCGCGGGGGCCGCACGACCTGGGAAAACGTCGTTTGCAGCTGCATCGATTGCAACCGTCGCAAGGGCGGAAGCCTTCCGGAGGAAGTCGGGATGCGCTTGCTGAAGAAACCCGTCAAGCCGCATTGGGGGCCGCTCAGCGATTTCTTGAGCAAGGGCATTCAATACCAGCAATGGAGGCCCTTTCTGAACGTCGCGGATTTCAGCTACTGGAACCTGGAATTGAAGAATTAAGTGGATTCGCTTGTTAGGGGGGCTCAGGCTCCCCCTTAAGAGAATATATTTGGAATTGCGGCCAAAGCCGCGAAACGCTAAGTCTATGCCGTGGAACGCGGCCCTGAAATGAAGTTCACTATCTCGAGCGAGAACGCCGGCGAGCGCCTCGATCGCTACTTGGCCAAGCATTGCGCCGATCTCAGCCGCTCCCAAATCAAGCATCTCATCGAAGCGGGGGATATCCTTTCCAACTCAAAGCCTACCAAGGCTTCGCAGGTCTTGAAAGGCGGCGAGGAGATCTTGGTGAAGGTTCCCCCGCCCATCGCCATGGCGACGCTCCCCGAGGATCTTCCCCTTCATATCCTCTATGAAGACCCAGAATTGATCGTGCTGAATAAAGACGCCGAAATGGTCGTCCACCTCGGGGCGGGGGTCAAGGATGGCACCGTGGTCAACGCTCTCTTGCACCATTGCCGTGTTCTTTCCGGCATCGGCGGGGTGGCTAGACCGGGCATCGTTCATCGCCTCGACAAGTGAACTTCCGGTGTCTTGGTTGTGGCGAAGAAC
>JAIOPF010000130.1 GCA_021414045.1 Deltaproteobacteria bacterium
GTCTTGGCGCCGAAGGAGCAGGGCGGGTGAAGGATCTTCTCAAATACACGATTCTCGGGGCGATGGGACTGGCGTTGAGCCTGTGCTTCCCGCAGATCCGTATCGATTGGATGGCTATCGTCCTCGCGCAGGCCTTCGTGAATTCCAAAAATCGATTTTCGCCGTGGTTCTGCCTGGCCGTCTTGGCTTGGCTCTATTCCTCCTTTTCCTTCGCCTCGTCCTGGCAGCTGGTCTTGCCCGTCGCCCTGGCGGCGGCGGTTTTTTTCGCCTTTCGGAAAAATTTTTCCATGGGGCCCGCGGCGCGGCGCGGTTGGCTTTTGGGGATGTTCTTGGCGAGCCAGTCCGTGTTTTGGTCGCTCAACTTCGCCTTACGCGGTCAAGGCTGGTTCCTCACCTGGGGCGACGGTTTTTGGGCGGCGGCGACGCTCGCCGCTGGGCTTTTCCTGTTGCCGGCCTTCAGTCGATTGCTGCGGAAGCTCCTGCTGCGTTTCGCCGCCTTCGGACGCTCAGCCGGGAGCATGGACCTTCGCCGAGCCGAATGGTTGAGCGCGAAGGTGCCGCGACTGAGCCGAAAACCCTTTGGGCTTGAAAAGGGCATCTGATGGAGGGCTACCGCAACCGCTTGCTGGGCTTCGCCCTGGTGATGCTGCTGTTTTTTGGCCTCGCCCTCTACCGATTGATCGACTTGCAGCTGCTGCACGGCGAAAAGTATTTCCGTTTCAGCCAAATCAACACCATCCGCGAAATCCCCTTTCCGGCGCCCCGAGGAAAGATTCTCGACCGCGAAGGCAAGGTCTTGGCCGACAACCGGCCGAGCTTCACGTTGCGCCTTAACCCCTCCCAAGTCAAAGACCCCCAGAAGGCACTCCGTACCCTGGCTTACCTCTTGGAATGGGAACCGGAAGCGGTGAAGGAAAAGTTGGCCGCGAAGAAGGGGACCTCGTTGCTTTCCCCCGCCGTGGTGGCCAAGGACCTCGACCGCGACGCGGTCGCCAAGTTGCGGGCGCGCATGAGCCGAGTGAACACGGGCCAAGAGCCCGACCTTGACCTCAGCGGGGTGGAGCTGGTGGTGCATTTCGAGCGGGTGTATCCCTTTCACGAGAAGGTCGGCCATGTCCTAGGCTACGTGCGCGAGGTGAGCGACAAAGAGCTGAAGGAGTGGGAAGAGCGCGAGCCCGGCCGAGTCAGTCCCGGCGACGATGTGGGCGTGGCCGGGATTGAGAAAAAATTCGATCTCGAATTGCGGGGTCGCGACGGTTACCGCCAAACCATGGTTGACGCCTTGGGGCGCGAGGCGGATTTTAGCGACATGGGGATGTCGGGTTTGCTGCAGGAAAAACCCGCCGAAGGCGGCGAGACCCTGCAGTTGACCCTGAATGCTCGGCTCATGGAGGTCGCGGCCGAGGCCTTCGGCTCTTCCTCCGGAAGCTTAGTGGCGATGGACCCCCGGGACGGCGCCCTCTTGGCCTGGGTGAGTCAGCCGGCATACAACCCCGAGGATTTGACCGGCGTGATTTCCAAGGACGTCTGGAAAAAACTGCAGGAGAATCCCGACAACATCCTGCTCAACC
>JAIOPF010000131.1 GCA_021414045.1 Deltaproteobacteria bacterium
CGGAGTTGGAGGCTGCGATCACCGACTTGACCCTGCTATCCCGAAAACAAGAAGGGTGCTTGCGCTACGATTGCTTTCAATCGGTGGAAGCGAGCGGGCGTTTCATGTTGGTCGTCCAATGGCAGGATGAAGAGAGCTTGCGGAAGCACCTGGATTCCCAGCATGTCCTGGAATTTTTTCTCGAGACCGCAAGGAAACTAGCCGCCGAATTCCTAGCGGAGGATTATCGCAATTTTTCGCGACGCGAGATGGAGTTTTAGGTTGGCTTTTCGGAAAATTTAGTCGAAAGGCCAAGGGGATGAGCGAGCAACCCCAAGATCCTGCCGAACCCTGGAATCCGGCCTACATCGATGCCCTGACGGGTCTCCACAATCGGCTGCATTTCGAATCCAAACTCAAAGAAGAGGTGCGTCGCGATCGCCGCGACCACGCGGCCTTTTCTCTGGCCGTGCTCGACCTCGATTATTTCAAGCTCTGCAACGACATGCTGGGGACTCGAGGCGGGGATCAAATCTTGAAAAAGGTGGGGGAGGTCCTGAATGCTAAGCGCAAGCCCGAGCAGAGCTTAAGCCGCTTCGAGGGCGACGAGTTCGCCCTCCTACTTCCGGGCATGGATTTGGTGAAAGCGGAGTCCTTCGCGCAAGAACTGCGCAAGACGGTTTCGAAGGCGCGTTATCCGGGCAGCCAACTTTTCGACGAGCTCTTTCCCGAAGGCAAGCTCACCGCCAGCATTGGTCTGACCGCCTTTCATCCCCAAATGCAGCATGAGTTCGACCTGATCGCCTGGGCGGATTATGCTCTCTATCGGGCCAAGCGCCACGGACGCGACCGTATCGTGATTCAAGAGGGCCCGCCCCACGGAAGCGATTCCGCGAAGAAACCACTGGCACTCTTCGAGGGCTTGGCGACTTTATTGCCGACCCATCGCCCATTTGAAGAAAAACTGCAGCGCGTTGCGGTGTTGATCCGCGAATGGTTGGCCGTGGACGTCTGTTCCCTTTATCTTCTCGAAGAGAAACAGCTGGTCTTGAGGGCCACCGACGGATTGGACGCCGAATCGGTCGGCAAAGTCCGGATGAAGACCAACGAGGGGCTGACGGGTTTGGTTATTGAGACGATGACGATGGTCTGTGCGCGGGACGCTCAAGCCCATCCGCGTTACAAATATTTTCCGGAGACAGGCGAAAGCCATCTGGGTTCCTACCTCGGCGTCCCCATTCTCTTCGAACACGACGCGCTGGGAGTTCTCGTCGTGCAGACTCGGGTGAAACAGGATTTTTCCGAGGAAGAAATCAAGGTGTTGAACGCGATCGCGGGATTTTTGGGATCCTTCCTCAAAAATCTTCCCCAGCCTCCCGCTTCCTAGCCGGGAATTTTTAAAAATAACGATAATGACCGATGAGTTGGAAGGCGAAGAGAACGTCTTCTAGCCGGGCGCCTTGGCCAATATTATGGACGACCAGCCGGCGTTTGGTATCGAAAGTCGGGCGATCCGTCACCAGACCGACGTGCAGCAGGCCATTGGAGAGGCGCCAAGCGACGACATCGCCGGGTAGGTAGTCATCGGCCTGTTGAGTGACTGGCAGCGATTTGCCCTTTCTGGCGAAGAAGGTCATGAGATTCGGAACTCGGCGATGGTCGATGTTCGCATCCGTCTGTTTCAAGCCCCAGGTCTTTGGATAGGCGGAGAAGTTTTTTTGCATGTCCTGATGCACCAGGGCTTGGAGGTCGACTCCGCCCTTGCGAAAGGCCCGAATCACCACGTCGGTGCAGACGCCCCTATCCGAGGGAAGATCGCCGTTGGGGTAGGGGATTTGGGTGTAGGCCGGATCGTAATAAAGGGTCTGAGAGGTCTGGGAAATGGCCCCGGAGATGATTTGGCCGACGGGAGTCGTCTCGGCGAATGCCGGCCCTGAAGGCATTGCCAGTGAAATCAGAATCCCTAAAATCGACCAATAATAGCGGTGTTTTTTCTTCATAAGTAGCCGTTTACTTCGCCAGTCTTCTACGTTAGCCAAGGGCTCTAAGGCTTCAAGAATTTCCTAAATAACAAGAAAATGTCCAACCGCGATGGGGAAATCCAGTCAAAGCACGCAAAACCGCGACAAAGGCATGAGCCGCATCGCGCTCAAGATGCTGTTCCGGGATAAAACCCGGTACCTCGTCCTGCTCGGGGCCTTTGGCTTCGCTACCTTGCTCATGACCCAACAGGCCGGGATTTTTTGCGGGCTGATGCGGTGGACGACGGCGACCGTCAGGCAGATCGACGTGCCGATTTGGGTCATGCACCCCGACGTCGAACAAGTCAACGAGGCCAAGCCCATGGAAGACACCGACGCCGATAAAGTGCGTTCGGTGCAAGGCGTGGCCTGGGCGGTGCCCATCACCTACGACTTTCTCAAGGCCAAGCTAGCCAGCGGCGATTACAAGCAGATCGTCCTGCTCGGTCTCGACACGGCGACCTTGGTGGGCAGGCCCTCCGAAATGATCTCGGGCAATATCAACGATATCCGGTTGCCCGATGCGGTGTTGATCGACGATTTGGCGGCTCAGCGTTTCAAGCTGAAGGTCGGAGATAGGATGGAGCTCAACGACAAAGAGGCCAGGGTCGTGGGGATCTTCCGGGCGGAACGCAATTTCACGGGCTTGCCGTATTTCATGACGACCTTCGATAGGGCGGTGCAATATATCCCTCCGCAGCGCAAGGTCGTCAGCTACGTGCTGGCGGCGCCCATGCCCGGGCAAGACCCGAGGGCGGTCGCGCGCCGCATCGCCGAACAGACCGAGCTTCGCGCGAGGGCTTCCGACGATTTCGGTTGGGATACGATCTGGTGGACCTTCAACAACACCGGGATTCCCGTCGCTTTCGGAACCACGGTTCTCTTGGGATTCATCGTCGGTATCGCCGTCGCGGGGCAAACCTTCTACGCCTTCGTCATGGACAACTTGAAGAACCTCGCGACCTTCAAGGCCATGGGGGTGGAAAACCGTCTGATGGGCAGGATGCTGCTCTTG
>JAIOPF010000132.1 GCA_021414045.1 Deltaproteobacteria bacterium
ATCGCGCGTGGCTGCAATCCCTTTTGAACCAGAGCCCCGCATTGCCCATGCCCGACTCTTCGGCGGTTGAAATCGCGGAACAGGCCCAAGGCGCGGAAGACAAGGGGCTACTCAAAGATTGGGGCCTCAAGGCGGCGGAGTATTTCGAAACTCGCGAACAACCGACATCCGCGCTGCATTGGTACCGCCTTCTCCTTCCCCACGCGGAGAGCCCGGAAGAACGCTACATCCTGCAGGGCAGCATGGCTCCGCTCTTCTACCGCCTGGGACGCTTCGAAGAGGCTCGCCTCGCCTATGAAAAGTGGTACGAGGACAGGCCCGACGACGAGACCCAATTGCAAAGAGCCAAGTTTTTTTTCTATACCGCCATGGCCGATTTCTCGGCCGGAAATAAGGAAGCCGCCCGAAACGGCTTCGAGGCCTGTCTCAAGGTCGGTCCCGTCGGCGCTTACTCGACGCACCATCCCTATCATGCCCGCGCCTTGAACTTCCTCGCCGCCTTGGCGAAACAATCGGGTCGCATCGATGCCGCTCGCGGCCTCTTGGACCGGGCCTCCTCGCTCGCGGGCTCGGATCCCCTGCTGCGGGGAGACGTCGAGCAACGGCGCGGGGAATTGGAACTAAGCCAAAACAAATTCGCCCCCGCCTTCCACCACTTTCGTGCCTGCCGCGAGGCCTTCACCGCAAGCCATCAACCCCAGGCCGAGTCGGTGGCCTTTCATTTGTTGGCGATGTGGGCGCGGAATTTCGGCAGACCCCGCGAAGCCCGAGTTTTGATCGACAAGGCCCTGCAACTATCTCAAAACAGCGGCGCCTTGCTGCAATGGGCCCGCTATCTCGAAAATCGCGCCCTGCTCGCCCTGGATCTGGGCGATTACGGCGCGGCCATGCCGGACATGGAGCGAGCCGGGAAAGTCCTCGAGGTCTACGGCCATGAGGAGGATCTCAAGTTGCTGCGCTTGCATCAGGCGGAATTTCATTCTCGTACGGGAAACCCCAAGCGCGCCGAAGCCTTATTTCTCGCCCTCGAGGCCGAATCCGCGGGCGCTTCCGACTCTTGGGTCGCCGAACTCGCCTTGAAACGAGGCGAGCACGCGCTGAGGAATCACCGAATTTCGGAAGCGCTGGCCTACTCGCGCCGCTCCCTCGAGGCGGCGGGAAATACCGCCAACGGTCATCAAGTCCTCCATATCTTATGGGCTTTGAGTCGAGCGAGCGCCCTGCAAGGTTCCCTGGGCGAAATTCCCGACCTCAACCGAGCGGCGCTGAATGCTTTGGAAAGTTTGGAGGGGCCGCTATATCCGCTATGGCGACTAGCCTTGCAATGCTGGATGGCCCAGCCCTCCGAGGTGGCACAACACCTAGCCCCTTTGCTTCGAGATCTCGAATCCGCGGAGTCTCCCGAGCTGCGGATGGAGCTTTTGAAAATTTCCGCGCTGGTCCTGGCGCGGCGCGGCCTGAGCGGAGCCGCCGAACGCTTGTGGAAAGATTATCTTCAAGAATGGCGACGATTCGCCGAATCCTTACCGGAGGTCCTCAAAATGGATATGGAAAAGAACCGTCAACCCGACTCGCTGGACGCGGAGCTGCTCGAATTACTGGCGGCCTCCCAAGACAAACCCGCCGCGCCGGGGGCGCAAAAGGACGCACCGCGAACTCCGGCGGCCGCTCCTCCGATGATGCCGGCGGAAAATTCCGGCCTCTCCGAGCAACGCTTCCGTCAGTTCAGCGAGATCAGCCGTCAGATCGCGGGCAAACACGACCTTGGCGAGATCTTGGAACGAGTCATGGACGCCGCGATCGAGTTTACCGGCGCCGAGCGCGGCTTCTTGATCTTGGAAAACGCAGCGGTTCAAAAAAGCCCCATGCCGGGCTATGAGGTAAAAACCGCGCGCCACTTCAACCAAAAAGCCATGGCTGGCGAGGAGCTGCAGATCTCGCTCAGCGCCGTCCGCCAGGCGATGGAACGCGGCTCCACCCTACTCACCGCCAACGCCCAATTGGACGAGCGCCTGAAGGAAAAAAAATCCGTCGTTCAAGACCAATTGAAATCCATCCTGGCCGTTCCCCTCGAATTGGAAGGCAAGGTCTTGGGCGCCATCTATCTCGACCATCGCTACGCGCCGAACGCCTTCAGCGAGGAAGACATCGTTTTCCTCGGCGCCTTTTCCGCGCAGGCCACCCTGGCTATCCAAAAGGCCCAACTGATCGCCGATTTGCGCAGCGCCAATTCCAAGCTCGAGGAGAAGGTCGGGACCCAGGCCCAGCGCATCGAGGTGCTTTCCGGCGAATTGGCCCAAGTGCGCGACGAATTGCGCTACGGGTATGACGAGATCATCGGACAGTCGCCGCGCATGATGGAATTATTCCACGTCTTGGATCACGTCACCGACACCTTGATCCCGGTCTGGATCTTCGGCGAGTCGGGAACCGGAAAGGAGCTCGTCGCCCGCTCCCTTCATCAAAACAGTTCTCGCAAAAAAGGCCCCTACGTCACCATTAACTGCAGCGCCATCCCGGAGACCCTGCTCGAGAGCGAGCTCTTCGGCCACAAGCGCGGCGCCTTCACCCACGCCGACCGCGACAAACCCGGCCTCTTCGAGACCGCCAACGGCGGCACCGTGTTCATGGACGAGGTCGCCGACATGTCGATGAGCATGCAGGTCAAGCTGCTACGCGTCCTGCAAGACGGCGAGGTGCGCCCGGTGGGCGCCACCAAGAGCGTCAAGATCGACGTCCGACTGGTCACCGCCTCGAACAAGGACTTGCAGCAAATGGTCGACGAGGAAAAGTTCCGGCAGGACCTGTTCTTCCGAATCAACGGCATCATGATCAAGCTTCCCCCGCTGCGCGAACGCAAGGAAGACATCCCCATCCTGGTCAACCATCTCATCCAAAAACTGGCGAAGGGATTCAAGCTCGAGCCATGCAAGGTGAGCGAGGATGCCTACGAAAAATTAGTCGCCTATTCTTGGCCGGGAAACATTCGCCAATTGGAATCCGTGCTGCGCAACGCGATGCTCTTCGCCCAGGGCAAGACGATCACGTCGGGATTGCTGACCCTGCCCGAACCCAGCGAATCCCGCTCCGCCGCCGCGGCTTCGCCGGCCGGAAATCCCAAGGCCCAGGAAAAGGCGGAGGAACGCCGTCTCATCGTCGAAGCCCTGCGCCGTCACCACATGAACAAGCCCGCGGCCGCGGCGGAACTGGGCATCACCTTGCGCTGTCTTTATTTGCGGATGGACCGACACAGTATTCCAAAAGGAAAGACGGTCTTGGCGAAGTATCTGGGAATCAATGCCTAGGAAGGAACCTATTCGTGAGGAAAGATTGGCTTCACTTCCACTAAGTCTTCGGACACTTCATGGTCCTTGGCTTTTTCCAAACAGGGATTGCCGGCAAGAGGGGATTGCTCCACTTTCAGGTCCGGCTTGGTTTCGGCCTGAATAGCGAAGCTGATATCCCCCGGATGTACCGTCAACAGCGTTTCCAGGGGCCCGTCATAGCTCTGAACATGGAAGAAAGCGACGTTAAGCGGAGATTGAACTTTGAGCGTCGTCTTGAAGAAGCCCATTTGCGCTTGGTCGTCCGAAGTCTGAGTCACCTGATACCGTCCGGCGCCGAGATCGGAGACCCGCAACAATCCCAACGAACCAAAAGTCTCTCCGGTAGTAGGCTTTTCCGATAACAGGAAGCCCTGAAAACGTACCCTCACCTGGCCTTGTCCCTCTTGGCAAAGAACCGTCGCGGCGGCATCACGCAGGATGTAATTGTAGGCATCGATATCCTTCTTTGCTCCCGCGGCGCCGGTATCCATCGGTTGGGCCGCCGAAACGCCGCCATCCACAGGTCCTCCGGCGATACCACCCACGGGTCCCCCGCCAGGACCGGCGGCACCACCGGGTGAGTTCGCGGCGGAACAAGCCCAAAGCAGGACACAGGCGGCAAGTCTCAAAAGGATGGAATATGGGCGACGGCTCACGATTAAGTTATCGTAACGATTCAAGCCGCTGTTGTCCATGCAATGAGATTTCTTATCGCGGTAGGAGAATCAGACAATTGCGCTTTCTTTTTATTCAATATTTTTATTCAAAATATTCTATTTTTAAAAAACAAAATCCTTAACATCCAGTAATTATTAAATAATTTCCTGAGTCCTCATTGGCACCCCCCTTGCTTTCCTAACAGGCACGGCCCATGCCGCAAGGAGGATCTAAAAATGGAAAGCCAATTAAATACGAAATTACTGGTCAACAACACCACCCCCTATCCCGTCAACGAAAGCCACGGAAGAGGACCGGCGGTCACCAAGTCTTTGAGTAGCGGTGGCTACCAAGACCCCGCGCTAGTTTCTTGGTTCGAACAGGCCAACGCCTATTACAACGCCGTCATGGCGGGCGACCCCAATTCTCCCCGTCCCGACGCGCAAGCCTGGAATGAATTCTTGTCCCAATTGGAATGGGCTAAGCAGCAGCTGGGTTACGGTCAGCCAGCCTGGGATCCCAGCATGGGTGGCATGGGCGGCGCTACCTCGGGAGGAACGCAGCAAGGCCAAAACAACGCATTCGGCGGCATCCCCGGAACCATGGACAACTGGGTTTACACCAGCGCCACCTCCGAAATCGGATTCACCGGCGACGGCACCCACGATATTTGGAGCAACGACTTTACTCTCGACGTCTCTCCCGTCTCGGCGCAAGTCACCATCGAATACACGATGGACACCCGCCTTCAGCCGCCGGAACAGGTCGCGAAGATCACGGTCAAAGACCCCGCCACCGGGACCGAAGCGGTCTACTTCGTCCACGATTTCGATCCGGCCGCTGGCGACACCATCAAGATCAATACTCCCGACGCCTCGCAAGTCACCGACACCGACGGCCTCGCGACTTGGGGCGAATTCACCCAAGATGCGGCCGGCAGCAAACCCGAAGCCAGCATCCCCGGCGTCGAGCAGCCCAACGGCGACCTGCTCTACGAACCGGAGTTTTCCGGCGAGGTGGTGGATTTCTTCGCCCAACCCGGCGAGGACCAAACCCATATCGTCTATGCCGACGCCAACATCTCCGTGAAGCCTTCCGACGAAGTGAAATTCACGACCGGGCTCGACGGCCAGCCGATCGTGGTCGTCACTCACAGCGACGGCTCGAAGGACACCTACAAGATTCAAAAGGGCTACAACGTCAATGTGAACGTCAACGAGGAGTATATCCAAGGCGAGATCCCCTCGATCATTCAAGACCGGGTGACGATCAACGGCGCTGCCGAGAGTACCGGCACCATGAACGGCGACGCGATCGTCGAGGCTTTGCTCTCCGCAACCGGACGCAACGAAGCTCAACTGCAAAGCGCCCTCGATGCCTCGGGTCTCGACATGACGGTGGAGGAATTCAAGGCCGCTCTCGCGGAAGGCCAGATCACTGATCCGATCAGCAGCAAAGTGCTCGACTTCCTTGGAAGGCTCGATCCCAAGCTCAGCGAGCTTATCAATGAATCTCTGACCGCTCCCGGAGAAGAGCTGGTAGGTATCTACGAGGGCATCCGCGATCGCTTGGTCGAGCTCGTCGGCATCCTCGACCCAAACTCGATTGTCACGCCGGGTGCTGGCGCGGGCGAAAAAATTGGGGCCAACTTGCCACCGACGATTAATCACCTTCTTTTTAACGCTCGATGCCAGGCGTCCCGATTGGGACGCCTGGCTTTTTTATTTAACTTGGTCAGCGAGAATGCCGTTGGAATGAAAAAGTGATTCAAAATAACATTCAATTTATTCAAATATTCGACCAAAAATTTTATAACCTATTGTTTTTATTGTAATATTATTTGGCACTGGCTTTGCTATTCCCTAAGAACAGCCCACTCATGGGCCCATAGGAGGATCTCATGTTAAAGAATTCTATTTTTATTCTCATCATCTTGGGAATGGTCGCCGCTTCGGGGAACTCACAAGCCGCTCTGCCGGCTTCTCTCCCGACAAACCCGGCGGTGACAGAGGTCACACCCGGCAAAACTCCCGTCTTGGCCAATATCTGCGGCAACGGTATTGTCGAGGAAGGCGAGGCCTGTGACGGCGGTAGCAACTGCACGGCGGATTGCGAAGGCGGCATGTATCATTCGGACGCTCCTTCGAACGGCCCCTCGAACGTCTCCCAAGTTCAAAAAGCCGGGGATTGGCAGCTGCAACAGCAGGGGGACTCGCAGGGAATCCAGCCGGCCACTCCTGACGAAGACGGCGCCCATCAACTGGCTCCAGCGGATAAACCCGATCTCCAAGCGGTTCCAGGTCCGTCCTTCTGCGGCAACGGAACCATTGATGCCGGCGAATTTTGCGATGATGGCAACGCCTTGACGGGAGACGGTTGCAGCGCCTCTTGCCAAGCGGAGCGTTTTCCCGACCGGCACCCACTGACCGAAGCAACCACCCCAGAGGATGATTCTAGCATCGTCGCAGGCGCCTCTCCCTTGCTCAGCGGCGGATGCTCCCTTCAGGGTCAGGGAGAGACCGATTTTGGTAATGCCCTGTCCGCCATCGCCCTCACCGTGCTTTTCACTCTTCCGCTCATGCGCGGATCTAGAAAAGCGGTCGCCTAATTTCTGGAAATACCCCTGAACCTCGGAGGGTCCCCGTGCGTGGGGACCCTCTTTTCCTTTCCGAATCTCTTGGGCATTCCCTGGCAAATTTTGCATAATCTGCAGAATGACTTCCCGTTTCCCCAAAGCCCCCTCCGGCTACGAAATTGAAGCGCTATTAGGCGAAGGCGGCATGGGACAGGTGTTTTTGGCGAGACACTTGGCCAGCCAGGAAAAGGTCGCCCTGAAATTTTTGCAAGAACCAGGACAAGGAAGCCAAGAACTTCGGGAAGAAGTGAAGCTGCTCTCCCGCCTTTTCCACCCGCGCTTGGTCAAGGTATTCGACTACTATCCAGAAGGCCCCTGCTTCGCGATGGAATACGTTCCCGGAAAGGGAACCGCGGGAGAACTCTTCGCCGCGGGGGTTGCCTTCTACGAAGCGCTCAGCGGCAGGCTACCGTATGCCACCTCCGGTTCGGGAGCGGAAGCCTTTCAGCACCAACCCCCTTCTCTCAAAGCGATGCGCCCCGATCTGCCTGAATATTTCGTCCAAATCATCCATCGACTTCTGGAAATCCATCCCGCCCGACGCCCCAGTTCGGCGCATGCCGTCTTGAAATATTTGAATCAGCATCTCGAAAAACCGCTCCCGCTGCTGGATGCCGGCGGCGCCGCCGCCCTCTTGGATGCCCTGCCCCTGGTCGGTCGCGAAGCGGAATGGAAGCGCCTGGAAAATCTCGAGGGCGAGTTGGTCCTCCTCACGGGGCCCACGGGGATAGGCCGTAGCCGCTTGCTGAAGGAAATAAAATGGAAGTTTCAACTCCAAGGTCGCCCCATCGAAACCTTAAGCCCACAAGCGGGACTGGGATGGCGCGCTTTATTTGGCGAAGCTAACCCCTCGGCCTCGCACTGGCTGAACCTGGAAGATCGCGACTGGAACGCCTTGGGAGAAAAGGCGCCGGCGATACTCGTTCCGGAATTGCATCGGTGGCCCAAGGCATCGCGCCAGGAATTGCGGTTATTCCTGCAAAAACTGCGAAGCCAAACGGCGGGCCTTTCCATCGTGCTCGAATACGATTCGAGCCGAATCGAGGATGGTCCTGGTTTCCAAAGGGACTGGGAATCGATGGGAGCGAAATGCGTGTCCCTATCCTCGCTCTCGAAAAAGGACGCCCTAAAACTCGTCGAGTCGGTGGATATCGAAGCGAAGGTCTCGCTGGAACGTCGGCGGCGCCTGGTCGCGGAGGCCGGCGGCAATCCCCTCCTATTGCTCGAAACCCTGAGGCATTCGCTGAGTGCTGACGCCGATCGGGAGGCGACGATTCCAAAGACTCTGGAAGAAGCCGTCCTAGCGAAGATCAACGAACTCTCCGAGGACGGCAGGAAACTTCTGGCCCTGATCGTCGCCTCGCCGAAACCCTTTCCAGGGGAGAAT
>JAIOPF010000077.1 GCA_021414045.1 Deltaproteobacteria bacterium
GGGTTACGATAAACCGCTCTGCACGGCTTTCAGGAGGGCGGCGTTATCGGGGTATCTCTGGAGGGTCTCGACGAGCTTCTTCCCGGCGTCGATGGGATTGAGTCCGGAGAGAAAACCGCGGATTTTTTGCATGGCGGTGTATTCTTCGGGCGATAACAGCTTTTCTTCTTTCCGCGTGCCCGAAGCCGGGACATCGATGGCGGGGAAGATGCGCTGTTCGGCCAGGCGGCGGGATAGGACGATTTCCATGTTTCCCGTGCCCTTGAACTCTTGAAAAATATATTCGTCCATCTGACTGCCGGTCTGGATCAAGGCGGTGGCGATGAGGGTGAGCGAGCCGCCTTCTTCGAGCTTTCGCGCGGCGCCGAAAAACCGGCGCGGCACTTCGAGGGCGTTGGCGTCGACGCCTCCGCTCAAGGTCTTGCCGCTGCGGGCCTCGCGGTTATGGACTCGGGAGAGGCGGGTCAGGGAATCGACGACGATCAAAACGTCCTTGCCCTGGTTGACCTGGGTGACGGCGTCTTCGAGCAGCTGATTGGCGGTATGAATGTGATGTTCGGTGTCATGGTCGGAAGAGGAGGCCCGGATCTCGGCGGGGACCGAACGCTTGAAATCGGTGACTTCTTCCGGGCGCTCTTCGATCAGGAGGGCGTACAATTTTACTTCGGGATGGTTTTTCGCGATGGCGTTGCAGATATCCTTGAGCAGGGTCGTTTTCCCGGCTTTGGGCGGCGCGACAATCAGGCCGCGTTGGCCCTTGCCGATGGGGCATACCAAATCGAAGATCCGCATCGAGATGGGGCCGCCCTCGGATTCCAGGCGCAGGCGCTCATAGGGATCTATCGAGGTCTTATCTACGAAGGCCAAGAATTGATCCGATTTTTGCTGAGCCGGTCGTCCCATGCGGCCCGCCTGCTGATGGCGTTGGGGGCCCTGTTGCCGGCGGTCCGGACGGCCGCCGCGGGAATAGCGTTGATTTCTCATAAGATAGAAGGTGGGGGTCTTAAAGCACTAATGGACCGCTTCGTCCAAGGATTTTTTGAAGACAATTTAGACCAAAATCGATACATTCTCGTCCTCCTACCTACCCACGGCCCCGGTCCGGGGCACCTTAAAAGCTGGAGGATTCATGCGGCGTTTGATTTCCCCGTTCTTGTTCTTGGTTTTACTCCTGACTTCCTTTGCCTCGCCGTCTCTGGCCGTCCCTATGGCGCCGGATCAAGTCCCAGAAACCTTGAAATCTTGGATTGATTGGGCCCTCCACGACCACGAGACGGAAGGCTGCCCCTTTTTGAACGGAGCGGGGGACCAGCGGGTTTGCGGGTGGTCCTCGCGCCTCGACCTCGGGATAGCTGAAAAGCAGGGGACCTTCTCCCAACAATGGATGCTCTATACCGATGATTGGGTCCCGCTTCCGGGCGACGAGAAGCGCTGGCCCCAATCGGTTAAGGCGGACGGGCAATCCGTCGCCGTGGTGTTGCGTGACGAGGTACCCAGCGTTTTCCTGAAAAAGGGACCGCATAGTCTCGTTGGTTCTTATCTCTGGGATTCGGTGCCGGAAAACTTTCAGATTCCGCCAGCCGTGGGTTTGCTCAAACTCACCCTCAAGGGCGAGGCCGTGAATTTCCCCCAGTGGGACGAGAATGGACTTCTCTGGTTGGAAAAGGATTCTTCTGCCGAAGTCGGCGAAGAGCGGTTGGATGTCCGGGTGAACCGCCTGGTCGACGACGACATTCCCCTTATTTTGACGACGCGCATCAGCCTCGACGCCTCGGGGAAGGCGCGGGAAGTGTTGCTGGGCCAGGTTCTTCCGGAGGGGTTCCTCGTGATGTCCATCGACTCGCCGCTCCCGACGCGCATCGAAACGAACGGGCAGATCAAGGTGCAGGTGAGGGCGGGCTCCTGGGAGATCGAGGTCAAGGCGCGGCATCTGGGTCCCGTGAAGGCACTGACTTTGCCGGGCGGAGAGTCGCCTTTGGCCCCCGAGGAGGTTTGGGTTTTCCAGGCGCATAACAATCTGCGGCTGGTTTCGATCGAAGGACTTCCTTCCATCGACCCCCAACAAACCACCTTGCCGGAAGATTGGAAGCGACTTCCCGCCTATCGCATTCGGCCGGGCGAGACCTTGCAATTGGTTGAACGACGGCGCGGCGACGCGGATCCCGCTCCCGACCAATTGACCTTGTTCCGCCGCCTTTGGCTGGATTTCGACGGCGGAGGATACACTTTCCAGGACAACCTGACCGGGACGATGAATCGCGGCTATCGACTCGAAATGAACGCCCCGGTCCAATTGGGACGCGTCGCCATCGACGGGCAGGACCAATTCATCACCGCGCTGGAAGGGGACAAGCGTTCGGGCGTTGAAATCCGCCAGGGAAATTTGCAAGTGAACGCCGATAGTCGGTGGGCTTCGGGAATTCGCACGATTCCCGCCATCGGATGGAACCAGGACTTTCAGCAAGTCAACGGAGAGCTGAACCTGCCCCCGGGCTGGAGCCTCCTCGCCGTGAACGGCGCCGACGAAGTGCCGGGGACCTGGATCAGCCGTTGGAACCTGCTCAACATCTTCATGGTGCTGATCCTCTTTTTGATCTTCACCAAGCTTTGGGGCAAGGGTTGGGGCCTGCTCTCGCTCTTTGCACTCTCCTTGACCTACACGGAGGCCGATGCTCCGCAATGGGTTTGGCTGGCCCTCTTGGCGGGCTGCGCGCTTTTGCGACTGCTCAAGCCGGGGAAATTGCGTTCGCTGGCGCGCATCTATGTCGGGATTGCCTTAGTGGTATTGGTGGGGATTTCGATTCCCTTCATGGTGCAGCAATTACGTCAGGGAATGTACCCCGTCCTCGAGCATTCTTATAATTACTTCGATTCCCAGGGTGGAAACGCGCCGTATCCCGTCGCGTCGGCCCCCGCGCCCAGTGGTTTCGTGGTCGGTGGCGCGGCCGCGCCGAATCAGATGCCGATGCCGCAAGAGGCGAATGCGCCGGAACCTTCCACGATCCTACAAGATAACGTGGATGCCGGCCGTGGCGAAGGCGTGGTGATGAAGCGGAAACTGGCGCGAAGGGACGATGCCGAGCAAAGGGAACAGTTCGCGACGGAAAAGCCCAGCATTGAAAAAAGCCTCAGCAAGAGCGGCTATGACATGAAAACCCAGGAAAATCTCTTCCAGCAGCGACCCGGGACCAAGGTGCAGACGGGTCCGGGCCTTCCGACCTGGAACTGGAATCGCTACGACCTGCGCTGGAACGGCCCGGTCGAGAAGACCCAGACGCTCCATTTGTGGTTGCTTTCCCCTTCGGTCAATTTGGTCCTTTCAATTCTGCGCGTGATCTTCCTGGCCCTGCTCGTGCTTTGCGTCCTGGGGATGCCAGGCGCCTTTTGGCCGAATTTTCTCAAGCCGAAGCGGGCCATGGCCGCGGCCTTGCTTGCCGCCTTGAGTCTCGCGCTCGCGCCGGGCGCGGCCCGCGCCGAGTATCCCTCGACCGACCTGCTCAATGAGCTGCGCGAGCGGCTGTTGCAGAACCCGGAGTGTTTTCCCGACTGCGCCTCCGTGTCGCGGATGCAGCTGAATGTCGCGGGCAACCAGCTTCGCGCCCAGCTTGAGATCGGCGTCGAAGGGCTTACCGCCGTGCCTTTGCCGGGATCTTTCGAAGAATGGTCCCCGCAGACGGTGAGCGTCGACGGCCAGCCCTTCTCCGCCTTGCATCGCACCGACGAGGGGCAATTGTGGATACAGCTCAATCCCGGAGTTCACCAAGTGATGCTCGAAGGTCCACTGCCGGATAAGCCTAGCGTTCAGATCGCGCTGCCGCTGAAGCCTCACTACCTTCAAGCGACGGTGACCGACTGGACCTTGGAAGGATTGCAGGAAAATGGACTGACCGCGGACAATCTCCAATTGACGCGCTTGCAGGGCCTCACTCCCGATGCCCATGCCCCGAAGGAATCCAACCTGCCGCCCTTTTTCAGCGTCGAGCGGCATTTGATTCTCGGGCTGACTTGGGAAGTCGAAACGCGCGTCGTCCGCTTGACTCCGCCGGGCACCGCCTTCTTGACGGATGTGAGCCTCTTGCCCGGCGAGTCGGTGACGGACGCCGACGTCGAGGTCAAGGACGGCAAGGTCTCGGTCAGCATGGGCCCGAATGCCACTGAATTTTCCTGGCACTCGGTGTTGAAGGAGAATGACAAGATCCTGTTGAAGGCGCCGAATGCCGAGAATAGGACCGAAGTCTGGCGCCTTGACCTCAATCCTATCTGGCACTTGAGCGCGGCGGGGATTCCGCCGGTGCATCCCGAGAGCGCGGCGCAGCGCTGGCCGCAGGAATGGCGCCCCTGGCCGGAGGAAGAGGTCACCCTCTCGCTCAGCCGGCCGGCGGGTGTGCCCGGTCAAACGCTCACCATCGATCGCAGCCTCTTGGTGTTGCGGCCAGGTTTGCGTTTCACCGAATCGACGCTATCCCTGACCCTGCGCAGCAGCCTTGGCGTGCAGCATGTCCTGACTTTGCCGGAGGGCGCGGTGTTGCAGTCGGTGCAGATCAACGGCGCGGTGCAACCGATACGTCAGGAAGGGCTGAAGGTTTCTCTCCCCCTCGTGCCGGGATCACAGAAGGTCGAATTGAATTGGCAGCAGCCATTGCCGCTGAAGGCGATGTTCCGTTCGCCCGACCTGAAGCTGGGGACGACCAGCGTCAACGCCGAAATCCAGGTCCAGATGCCGGAGAGCCGATGGGTGCTGGCGACGGGAGGACTTCGCGTCGGGCCCGCCGTGCTTTTCTGGAGCCTGCTGGCCGTCGTGTTGCTGGTTTCGATTGGCTTGTGGGCCTCCATCATCGTGGCGGGTTGGATTCTCGCCTTGGGCTATCGGGAGCGGAAACCGATTCCGGGGAAAATTCGCTTCGACCTCTTTCAGATCCTCCTCGTTGCGTGGACTGTCGCCGCCTTGATCGTCATCTTTTCCTCCATCCATCAGGGCCTGTTGGGGATGCCGGATATGCAGATCGCGGGCAACGGATCCAGCCACACCTTCCTGCGCTGGTTCAAGGACCGCACGGGAGATTCGCTGCCGCGGGTGTGGGTGGTGTCGGTACCGCTTTTCTGCTACCGCCTCGCCATGTTGGCTTGGGCGCTTTGGTTGGCCTTGGCGCTGTTGCGCTGGTTGCGCTGGGCTTGGGCAAGCCTCACTTCCGGCGGCGCTTGGCGGTCTCTGCGCGCGAAGCGGGTTCCGGCGTCGTCGCCCAATCCTCCCGCGGTTTAGGAGGATTTAAAATTAGGTAATAATATCAGTGCTTTCCAGGAGAATTAAAAAAAGCCGGAAAACTGGAGGAAAGTGCGCGGATTCTGTTATCCTGAACTCGGTTTTTTTCGAGAGAAGGAGGGAGTTATGCGCCGCAATTTCACCAGAGGGATGCTTTGCTTATTCATTATTTCCGCCTGCAGTGGAGGCTCGGGAGGCGGAGGGGCCCCCAACGGAAATAACACGGACAACAACGCGGCGGCGCCGCAGGGCAACTCCACTCTACCTTCAGGGCATTGGGTGACGGGATATTATCCCAGTTACCAACAGACTGTGATGCCTCCCTCCGAAATTGATTTTGCTTCCATGACCCACTTGATTCATTGGCCGGTCTTGCCGAAACCCGACGGCAGCCTCGATACCGTCAGTGTCGACTTCACGCCGGCGCATTCAGCGGACGTCGTTTCGCGGGCGCACGCTGCGGGAGTGAAGGTTCTGTTGGGCGTTGGTGGAGACAAGGATTCCGGTGCCACCGCTGGATTCCAGGGCGCGACCAAGCCGGAGAATCGGGCGACCTTCATTAATAATATCGTCTCCCTGATGCAGACTCGCGGCTATGATGGAGTGGATATCAATTGGGAAGTCATCACTCCTGCCGATGATCCGTCGGTCATCGCCTTGTTCCAGGAATTGCGGCAGGCCCTGGATAAGATCAGTCCGCGCCCGCTTTTGACGATGCCTCCGACGACCGGAGGCGATTCCCGTCCGGATCTGGTCGCGAAGTTCCAAGGTCAACTCGACCAGATCAACATCCAGACTTATGTGATGTCGGGTGCTTACGATGACTGGGTGACCTGGTTCAATTCTCCTCTCGAGAACGGCGATGCGACCTTTCCCTGTTGCGCCGACCAACGCCTTCCCTCCGTCTCCGATGAGGTGAAGCGTTTCACCAAGGCGGGGATCCCGGCGAGCAAGATCGGTATCGGGATTCAGTTCGGCGCCTTCGTCTGGGCGGGAGGCACGGGAACGGACACCGGCGGAGCGACTAAGCCGCGACAAGCTTGGAAAACGCCGCCAACGGTAACCTTGGCGAGTTACACGGACGTCGTGAAGAATTTTCTCGGCGCGCCGGGCTTTTCCAAGTCCTTCGACCCGGTCGCTCGCGTGCCTTACTTGAGCCGTGACTCCGCCAACAATGCCGACGATCGCTTCATTAGTTACGATGATGAGCAGGCGATCCAGGAAAAAGTCACCTACGTCCGCAATCAAGGCCTGGGTGGGCTATTTGTTTTCGAGCTCAGCGGAGATTATTTGCCCGCTCAGCCCGCGGGGCAACGGCATCCCTTGATCGAAGTGGTGAAATGACCGCTGATCCGAGTTTCCTGGAGGGGTTTGCAAGGCTTCTCGCCTTCGTGTTAGCCACTCTTCATGCAAGCTTTCCTTCCGCATAAAATCCTCGTCGAGCGGGCGGTTTCCGAGCTTCCGGTGACGCGGAAAATTCTCGGAACCTTTCCGAATATCCCGACGGAATGGGTCGAAGGGATTCAAGGTCACAAAGAGCCGGGGCCGATGACGCCCGCCAAGCGGGTCCTGGCCCTGGCGGAGCATCGGGGAGAGCCGCTCAAGCCCTTTCCCAAGATCAAGCATGCGATCAATCTGGGCGACTACGTCTTTAACCCCATCTCCAACTGCCATCTCGAGTGCACCTATTGCATCTTGCAGAGCTACCTCCAAAACAACCCCATGCTGACCGTCTTCGCGAACACCGAACATTTTTTGGAGCAAATTCGCGGGCTCGCCAAATCCCATCCGGGCGAAACTTTTCGCCTTGGCACCGGAGAACTCTCCGATTCCTTGGCCTTGGACGACCTGACCGGATTCAGCGAGGTATGGGTGCCTTTTTTCGCCGGACAGGAAAATCTCTTTTTGGAATTGAAGACCAAGTCAGATCGCATCGCCAACCTGCTTAAGCTGGAGCCTCGCGGACGCACTGTCCTCTCTTGGTCCTTGGCTCCGGAAGCCATCGTGCGCCGCGAGGAGTTGAAATGCGCCTCGCTCGCCGACCGGCTGGAAAGCGCGCGCCAAGCGCAGGCGGCGGGCTACCCCATCGGATTGCACTTGGATCCGATGATCTGCCACGAAGGGTGGCGGGAGGCTTATGACGGCCTGCTGGCCGCCATCGCCGCACAACTGGACCCCGCGCGCATCGCCTGGGTGAGCGTCGGAAGCCTGCGTTTCGACAAACCGCTCAAGGACATCGCGGGCGAGCGCTTTCCGCAGACGGAGATCTTCACCGAGGATTTCGTCGCCGCGCCGGACGGCAAGATGCGCTACTTTAAAACCTT
>JAIOPF010000128.1 GCA_021414045.1 Deltaproteobacteria bacterium
CCGACGGAAGTACTCGTTGGTCAACTTGTACTTGAGGCCCGGCTCGTCACTGGGGTGGGAGTGTAGGTAAGTCGTGAAGACGTCCAGGACGGGACCCATGATGTCCACCGCCACGACCTGCTGCTTCGAACACTCCTCGAGGAATTGCTGGCGCAGGTGCAGGCCGACGAAAGTGAAGATAATGATGGCGTGCTTCTTCTTCGCGTCGGAGATGATCTGGACCATCTTGGGATGGTCGGTGATCCGCGCCTTGCGCACGATGTTGACGTTCTCGATCTTGAACTGGCGCAGGGCCGCGAAAGAGAGGTTCATCGCCAGCTCGCCGGTGGCGTCCGAGACCGCGAAAATATGATAAGTGGGTGCCTGTTGTGCCATAAAATTTATCCGTTGCTGGTCGGCAAGAGCCGAACTTTTTCGTCTTCGCCCAAAACGCCTTCCGCCGTCGTCTCCGGCGCGCCATGCAGGCGCTCGATTCTATCTCCGAATTTTCCCAACCGCCCCTCGGCGTCCTCGAAGGCCCCCTGGGCGTTGTTCAGGTGAACCCCCACTTTGCGGAAGGACTCGGAGATCTTCCCCAAATCCGCGCTGAGCCTCGCCAAGCCGCTCAAGATATCCTTCGCCGCCTTCTCGATCGTCAAGCCTTTCAGGCCCAGGACGATGGTATGCAAATAAACGTAGAGCGTGTTCGGCGAAACCGGGATCACCCGCCGGGACATGGCGTAGTTGGCCAGCTTATGCTCGCCCTCGCTCAGGTCGTCCTTGATGATGATCTCGTAATAGACATTTTCCGCCGGGACGTACATCAAAGCAAAGTCAAAAGTGTCCTCATCGGGCCGGATATACTTCTGGGCGATGGCGTCGATGTGCTTCTTGACGTCGCTGACGAAGAGCTTTTTGAAGGGCTTCTTGTCCGCTTCCTGCTCGGCGGCCAGGATGCGCTGGAAGTTCTCGAGGGGGAACTTGGCATCCACCGGCACCCACTTGTCGCCCAAGCGGATGGCCGCGTCCACCTTCTCGCCGTTCTTGAAGGCATGCTGCAACTCGTAGTGCTCGCGGGGCAAGATTTGGGACAAGAGATCCGAGAGGAAATACTCTCCTAAAGAACCCCGAAGCTTGGGCGCCTTGAGGATTTCCTGCAGGGAACGGATGTCCTTTCCGACTTCGAAAATCCGGAGATTCGCCTCTTCCAACTTGGCCAATTTCCCTTGGACCTCGCCGACGACCCGGGCAGCATTGTCCAGGCGTTGGCCAACACTTTCTTGTGATTTTTGAAGGACTTCGCTGGAGTCCTTCAAGCGAGAATTTAGCTGCTCATTAAGCTGCCCGAGGTGCTGAACAAAAGTATTGGCGTTGCCTTCGAGGTTGACCCGTACCTGTTCCCGGAGCGACTCGATCTGCTGGTTGAGCAGCAGCAAAGGGACGTCCGCATCGGGGGATTTTTCGAGGCTCTTTTGGAGGTCGCGCTGCTTGAGGAGCAGGAAGACCAGCACCCCAAAGACGGCGACTAAAATGGCGAGGAGTACCCAAGTCATGGGGTTTCCTAGCCGAGGGGGCCGGGGAATTCAAGGTTTTCGGTCGCTCATTTCTCGTCGGGCTTGATGGGGGAAACGCCTTCGGCTAAGGTCGAGAGAAATGGTCCAAATCAAA
>JAIOPF010000129.1 GCA_021414045.1 Deltaproteobacteria bacterium
CAAAGAGTCCTTCTTGAGAGACGTCGCGCCAATATTTTTACTGACCTGCGACGTCAGTGGCGTCGGACGGGGCATGAAATCTCCCAGCTGCGCCTTTCTCGCCAATCACAAGGATCTTTTAAAAGTCGGCATACAGAATAACGGTTGGTCTTGCGGCGCTGTGACCTCGTGGGATTTTAAAAATGGCCGATTGGCTTCCTTCCCTATCGCTGCCACCAACGGAGCCCAAAATTGCGAAACCGCGGATGCCTTGGCCCTGGTGGATTCCTTCTCCTCCACAGTGACCAATTTCGGGGATTGCGGAACTGCCAACCGACTTTACGCTTGCCCCAAGATGATTGGAGGAAAGCTCGCTTATCCCAATTTGTGTCACCTATGCGAAGTCCCAGCCAATGCCCTTGACCCAACTCAATTCGGGGAAGACCTCGATGCCATGGGTCCGACGTTAGGATCGGTATCCCAGCTGTGCGGACAATTTGGTCCACAGTCCCCACCAGGAGTTGGCGGAGCGGCCTCGCATCCAATTCCCCCCTCCATTGGCTGTGAAATCACCCACGAAAGCCAACAGGTTTGCGGTTCCACACCCACTAACGCCGGATCCCAATTATCGAACGCCCTAGCCGGAGCTCCTACCGGAAACGATTGTCCACCAGGCAATGGCTTTCAAGCACCCGGAGGTGGCCGACCCATCGTCAATCCGGGAATTGGCGGGTTGGACAGCAACACCCTGCGTGCGAAATGGGCTGGAAAAGTTTTTTCCCAAAGCGAAAAGGCCTTAGGACATGCGGTTGAGCCTTTGGCAAAAGAAGTTTTCGAAGAAGTCCTTGAGAGCTCGGTAAAATACTCCTTCAAATTATCCGAAGTGTTACCTTATGTCTCGGGCGGGCTCGTTCGCGTAGGTTTTTTGGTGGGCATTTTGACCGGCACAGCCTTTACGACCATAAGCCTTGTATTTGAGCCGTCCTCGATAGCCTCGGAGGGCGATGCCTCAAATATATACCCCCCTTGGCAGGGCCCACCCACCCAAGAAATGATCAACCAAGGGACCTGGCAAACAAACCCAGGAGGATCTCGAGATCCTTCCTTCGAAAGAGATCTCACAAGTACTAGGAATGGCAGCAACAAATCTACTGGAACCGTAACGGTAGGAATTGCTGGGGACGCTAATGGTGACGGAAAAATTGATGAAAATGAAATGAAGACCGATACCGACGGAGACGGAACTTCTGACTGGGAAGATCCGGATCCCCAGGACCCGAAAATTAAAACTGATTCGGACCTTCCACAAAACAATTCAGGATCCGGCAAGGACGACGCGACAGCCGGTGATAGTCCCGATGAATTTTCGGTTTCCGAATGCACATGGTATGGAAAAGCAATGAAATCTGTCGGGTACTGCTTGAACGCACAACTCAGCCAAGCCGCTTCAGCGCTGGGAATGCCCCAGAAATCCCTCCCCGCGGGACCAACCTCACCCAAGGATCCCGTGAGCAACTTTCCCACCGATTCCGACCATGGCATAAGCGCAGGAGGCCCCGATATCTGCTACCTTTCGGTGGGACCAACGGCCCCCGCTGGGGTTCAAGCGACGGCGGGAAGCGGGGGGTTGACCAATCCAACAGGCCCCGGTCAGTACAAACCCGGAACGGGGCAAGCCTTGCCAACAAAAGGAGGGACAGTCTGCACAAGCACTGAACCTTGCCCCGGCGGAGGCAAACGCACCGCGCCTAGTTGCGAATGTCCACAACAACCTGTTGGCAGCAATGGCACCGTCCCGCTCGGCACTGGAGGGGGGCTTCCTACGGGCGGCGGAGGTACGCCGCTTGCGAAATAAAGACATCATTCTACGTATGCCCCATTCCTTTTGAAGCCTCACCAATGTTTTGGCTATTTGGGGCTATCTGGAACTGGTTACACCCTTAAGATGGGCGCCCCACGTGCCTGAGGGAATCGCCCAGCTTTCCCCGCTTTGAAAGCAGGATCTGCCATACCTGCATGTCCCGGGCACGAAAGGCTCCCGCGCAGGACAGGAGATAGAATTTCCACATCCGATAGAACTTCTTGGAATACTTCTCGCGCAGGTCCGCCCAATGGCGATGAAACTGCGCGAACCAGGCCATCAAGGTCTTGTCGTAATCCGTCCCCAAATTATGCCAATCCTCCATGACGAAATGCCCCTCGATCGCCTCGCCGACCTGGGAAATCGAAGGCAACATGGAGTTGGGAAAGATATAGCGGTCGATCCATGGGTCGATGTGGTTGGTCGTGACGTTCCCGCCGATGGTGTGCAGCAGGAAGAGACCGTCGTCGGCCAGGCAACGCTCTGCGACGATTTCCATATAATGGCGGTAATTCTTGTAGCCGACGTGTTCGAACATGCCTATCGAGACGACGCGATCGAACCTCTCCTTCTTCAGGTCACGGTAATCCTGCAACCGGAACTCGATGCCGTGCCCCTGGGTGTGTTTTTTCGCATATTCGAGTTGATTTTTCGACACCGTGATTCCGGTGACGCGCACGCGATGCTTTTCCGCGGCGTATTTCGCGAAAGCGCCCCATCCGCTCCCGATGTCCAGGACTTTCATTCCGGGCCGCAGGTCCAATTTTTTGCAGCATAGTTCCAGCTTGTGCTCTTGGGCTTCGTCGAGGGTCTGGGCGCGCGTCCATAATCCGCAAGAATAGACCATGCGTCTATCCAGCATCGCCGCATAGAGGTCGTCTCCGATGTCGTAATGCCTGCCGGCATTGAAAAAGGCCCGAGACTTCACCTGCAAGTTGAAGATTTTCGCCCGCAGGGTGTCGAACACCATCGCCCAAGAAGGCATATCCCTATCCACCTTGGCCCGAAAAACGCGGAAGGCCATGTCATCGAGGCGGTCGCTATCCCACCAACCGTCCACATAGGATTCCCCCACGCCCAAAGAGCCGTCGGCGAGCAAGCGGTCGTAGAATTTATCGTTATGAACCTGGATGTCCCAAGGGCGTCGTCCGTTGATCTTGACGCCCGCCTTCGCGAACATCCGGGACACGGAGGCCTTGCCGCTTGCGATGCGACGTGGACCGGAACGAGGAAGTATCGTTCCGCCAAGAAAGGGATGCCCGAAATCGACTTTCATGCCGCCTCCCAATCGCTTTTGGAACCGACGCCATTATAGCAAATTAGCCGATATGAACGTCGACTATTGGCGAAAACACCTCATGTAATCTTCAAATTCCTTTTCGCCCTCGAAGAGCTTCAAGCTGGAAAGACCAAAGGCCGGTGGACAAATCGTCATCACGGAGCAAGAGCTATAGCGTACCGTCTGTTCGGCGACGCTCCCTATCAGCATATTTTTTAGCCCCGTCCGACCGTGGGTGGATATCAGTACCAGATCAATCGAGTTTTTTTGGATGCAATCTTGAATTTCACTGACGGGTATTCCCAATCGCGCTTCGGCTTTGACGGGAAAAGTCGCTTCTTTGGTCCATTCTTTCAATTGTTGTTCCGCTTGTTTCTTGAGATCTTCCCCCATGGAAGGCCTGATGCCGAACCCGAGAGGATCCAGGAAATAAAGATCCCTCGAATCCACCACATTGAGCACGAAGACCTCGGCTTCAAGGCTTTTCGCCCATTGGATTCCCAGGTCCATGGCTTGGCGACTATAGTCTGAGAAATCCACCGGCACCAAGATTCTCTTCGGAAGGGTTGATTCCGTCCCGCGACAGACCCAGACCGGAGCGCTAGCCCGGCGCACCACCTGCTCGGCGACGCTCCCGAGAAAGACGTGCTTTAGCCCCGTCCTGCCCTTGGTTCCCATCACGACAAGATCCGGCTTCTCCTTGTCGACCTCGAGCACTATTTCCAAGGACGCCTTGCCTTGATGGACCCTCGCCTCGAATCGAATTTTGGCGCGATCCGACTCTGGAATGGCGGAATGGATTTCTTCGTCGATCTTTTTCCGAAGCTGGGACTCGACGTCCTTGGGGATATCCATCAGCTTCAGTACCGCGTCATCCGGACTTCGCTCGATAACGGTCATGACGAGCAGTTCCGATCCATACCGACGGGACAGCTGTATCGCCGTTCCAAGGGCTTGACGGCTGTTTTCGGAGAAGTCAAAAGCGACCAAGATTTTTCGCAGATTCGGCATTAAATAACCTCCTCTTGATTCGCTCCCAAATTAGATCGTCGGGCGCCGAGTAAAATATCGGGCTTTAACGGAAAAGCGGACTGATGGCTATTATCCACCCTGAATCAGGTTATGGTCCATCCTGAAAATTTTTAATCCCTCGAACCACAATACGCTAAAAACACCGGATCCCAAACAGAGGAGAAGATCATCCCCATGAAGTCGGGAAAAGTGGAAAAGATTCCTCAACATAGGCAGGTAGAGCACCAGGCCCAAAAGGACAAGAGCTCCTCCTGAAATCCACCAACGGGTTCGATTTGGAGACACCAAATGTCTCAAGAGGGATTGCGACGAGGATCGTGTGGTGAAAATTAAACCCAAATTGGCAATGATGAAGGTTGTGAAAGTAAGCGCCCTAGCCTCGCCCTCGCCATGGTCTAGCAAAAGCGCTGCTCTATAAATTATCAGAGTAATCAATAAAATACCCAAACCTTGGAGAAGGCTTAAGCTCAATGTTTTTTTTCTAAACAACGGCGTCTTTGGATTGCGAGGCGGACGTTGCATGATATCGGAATCCTCGGGTTCCTCCTCGAAGACGATCGAGCAGGCTGGGTCGATGATTAACTGCAGGAAAACGATATGAACCGGCAAGAGTACCAAAGGCCACTGCAGGATGACTGGTATCAACGAAAGTCCGGCGATCGGAACGTGGATCGCCAGGATATATGCCATCGCCTTTTTAATATTGTCGAAAATTCGGCGCCCCATACGAATGGCAGATACCAAGGAGGAAAAATCGTCATCAACCAAGATCAAGGCGGCAGCTTCACGCGCAACGTCGGTTCCGCGCCCTCCCATAGCTATTCCGATATGGGCTGCTTTTAGCGCAGGGGCATCATTGACGCCATCTCCGGTCATCGCGACAATTTCACCATTGGCCTTCAACGCCTGAACGATTCGGAGTTTTTGCTCCGGCACAACCCTTGCAAAAATATTGATGAAGGATATTTTCCTCTTCAACTCTTCATCGCTCATAGCATCCAGGTCCGGGCCCGTGATGACCTGGTCCGCCGGTTTCAGCCCCACTTTTCGCGCGATATTCATGGCTGTTCCGGGGTAATCTCCCGTGATCATGACGACCCGGATTCCCGCCGCATGACATTCCTGAATGGATTCCGGCACGCCCTGACGTACCGGATCCTCGAAACCCAAAAGCCCCACGAATTGAAATTCGAAATCGTGCTGCTGCCCTGGCAGTGGGGGCCTTTGAAAATGGGCCTTGGCGACGCCCAATACCCTTAACCCGTTCTGCGCCAGGGATTGAACTTTCTCCGAGAGACTCAGCTGGTCCGCCTCGCTCAGATGGCAAAGATCTGCAATCGCCTCCGGAGAACCTTTGGCGGCAATGATAAATTCGCTTTCATCAGGAGACTTCCAGACTCGTGAAATCGCTAGAAGATCGTGAGCAAGGGGATATTCCTTGATCAGTTTCCAGTCTTCATGAAGATGCTCGGTATGAGCGAGAAAGCGTTCCCCCATTAAATAAATGGCCTTCTCCATGGGATCGAATGGATCCGCTTGACTTGCTAAAATACTAAATTCAAAAACCTCATGAAATTCCTCCGGAATGCCCTCTTGGGTCCGACCTAATAGGTCGCAAAACTGGCCTTGGGCGTAAAGTTTCGCGACGGACATCTTATTGAGGGTTAAGGTTCCCGTTTTGTCGACACAGAGCACAGTCGTGGAACCCAAGGTTTCGAGAGCCGGCACCCTACGCGTGAGGACATTTTGCTTCGATATCCTCCAAGCGCCCAATGCGAGAAATACCGTAAGTACCACCGGAATTTCCTCCGGAACTATCGACATGGCTAGAGTCACCCCGACCAGCAGCCCTCCCAACCAGTTATGCCGGGTTATCCCGTAGACGACGGCGACGATGATACAAAGAGAAATCCCTAGAATCGCCAAAATCCATACCCACCTTCGGGTCTCCCTTTGCAACAAGGTATTTTCCGTATCCAGGGTTTGGAGGGACTTGCCGATTTTCCCGATTTCGGTTCGAGGTCCGGTGGATAATACCTTCGCCGTTCCTCGACCTTGAACCACCAAAGTGCCGGAATAAACGAAGGGGAGATCGTCGCCTCCGGGTCGCTGAATAGGCCGGATTCCATCCCCCTTTCCCTTCCGCACCGGATTTGACTCGCCCGTAAGGAGCGATTCATCCGCGAAGAGACTCAGGGAAGACAATAGAAACGCATCGGCGGGGACCCGATCGCCTTCCGTTAAAACGATGATGTCCTCCCGAACAACCTCGCGACCCGGTATTCTTTTTGGACTCCCATCTCGAATGACTAGCGCCCGGGGGCTTGTGAGGTCCCTCAAGGACTCAAGGGCCCTTTCGGTTTTGTGTTCTTGATATAGGGTGATCCCGATGACAACGAATACCCAGCCACAGAGCAAAAGAGCTTCTTTCAGGTCTCCCCAAGCGAAATAAATCGCCGCGGCGACGATTAACAAGAGAATCATCGGCTCGCTAGCCACGTGAGCCAAAATAACCATCGAACTTCGACGTTTTGCCGCGGGCAGTTCGTTGGGCCCCTCTTCCTGGAGCCTTTGGATCGCCATATCTTCGGAGAGTCCGAAAAATTTTTCGACTTCGCTGGAAATTGGACCTCCTTGCGAAAGGTTAGCAAAAATCATCAAGAGGGATCGCTCCCTTCAATAAGGCTGAACGATCACGGAAGTCCCGTGAACCCCTTGGCTCGAATCGGGAAGATCGACGAAGTTCTCGTTCAACCATTGGGCGTCCTCGGGATAGATCCTCACGCATCCATGGCTCGCCCGATATCCAGGAACTTCGTAAGACCCGTGAACGGCGTAGTCCGACAGGAAAAACATGCAGTAAGGCATGGGAGCGCCGCCCCTGGGAATGGGAAACTTGTTCGATTTGCAATGCGCCCCGCTTTTCCGGACAACGGAGAAATCTCCCGACGGAGTTTTGCACGCATGGCCGGTATCGGGGCACCAATCCTTCCCTCCCGAAGCGGGGCCCCACTCCAACAAGTTTCCCTCGGCATCGTAGGCCCCCCAGGCCAATTGGGTGAGGTCGACCTGGATCTGTTTCTCTCCGGGAGGAGGGATCTTATTGGGAAATGGAGAAATATCCGCCCGCGTCAGCGCGTCAATACGGTTGGGAACGGCAACCACCATCCCAGGCCTAAGCCGCACGTTCATCCGGTTCAACCGCATCACGAGATCGCGCTGCTTGTCGTCCGGCCAAAGGCCTTTCCAGGTCTCTCCCTCTTGGATTTCCCGGCAGGTAAAGCGGGGATCCTCGCATTGGGATTCCCAGTATCGGAGATCTTTAGCGGACGCCGGCCGCCCCCATAAACAGGAAGCCAGCATAACAACC
>JAIOPF010000191.1 GCA_021414045.1 Deltaproteobacteria bacterium
AGTTCGCCTTCCCAGGCATCGATCCGCTTTTCCAAATCGACGACGTGCTTGCTTTGAATGAAGCCAGCCGCCATTTCGGGAGAAGGAGCGACCGTCGCTAGCTCCGCGCCGACGACGAAGAGCTGTTTTTGCACTTCACGCAGGATGTCGGCGAGCTCCGGATCGTCTTCCATTTCGGATAAGGCGCATCCGAGGACGCTGTTGAGTTCATCGACCGTTCCGTAGGCGTCGATGCGCTCGCTGTCCTTCGGATAGGGGCCGCCGCCGAAAAGGAAGGTTTGGCCCAGGTCGCCTTTTTTCGTGTAGATCTTCATCGGAACTTCACCCCTTCCTTCAAGCCGCATTCGTAGAATGGGTAGAGGCGGTCGAAGGCCTGCAAAACGTCCTGTGCCAAGGAGGAGCTTCGCGCCTGGATCTCGAGGCCGACGTCGAAGAGCGCCGATTTCACTTCTTGCAGGCGCTTGCCGGTCTCGGTGGCGAAGGCGTCGAGGTCGTCGACCTTGGTCGGCGCGTAATTTTTGTCCCTTCGCGTGTAATCGGCGAGGCCTTTCCATTCGGAGGCGTTTTTCACGAGGAATTTTCGGTTTGCCATCAGGTTGGCGCCTAGCGCCGGCCGCATGTTGGATTCGTCCTTCATCACCACGCGGGCCTGGGTCCCGGCTTTGCCGATGCAAAAAGCGAAATACACGTAAGCCTTATACCCCCGGGATTGGGGCCCCAAGGCCACCCAGGTCTCGTCCGGCGGGTTCACTTTGCGGCGCATGTGCTTGGCGGTATGCGCGAAGAATTCCCGCTTGAAGTTGGTCATGAGCAGCGGGCCGAGCTCCTCGCCCAAGGCTTCGAGTTTGGGGCGGACTTTGGCTCGCATGGCGGCCATGCGGCCGGCGAAATCCGCGATCGAAAAAATTTCCAGGTCTTCTCGGCTGAATTTCACGCCCATGGTTTTCCCTTTATTCTCGATATTCCGCGTAAGAGGACGGAGTCTCCCACAATTTCACCGAGGTCACGGACAGGCCGCGCCGCTTGGCGTATTGGTACACGAGCCGGGCTGCGGATGGGCGCATTTCCCGGGATGGTCAAGCAGGCGGTGGCCGTAGCAAAAATGAAATGTTTGCAGGACGGTGAACATAATCAATAAAGCGCCGCTCCCCCCTCGACGGGCATCAGGTTGCCGGTTTGAAAATCGGCGCCCTCGATGAAGAAAGCCACGGCCAGCGCGATATCGCGGGGGCTTCCCATCCTTTTCAGCAAGGTTTTTTCGATCACGGAATTCTTGATTTTGGGATTCAAATCGGTTGGCCACAAAATGGGGCCAGGCAATACGGCGTTCACCTGAACTTCCGGCGCCAGCGCCCTCGCGAAGCCCTGGTTGAGGGAAACGAGGGCGGCTTTGCTAGCCGTGTAGAGGAGGTAATTTGCAGCGGGTTTGAGGAAAGCCCAGTCGGCGATGTTGATGATTTTGCCGCAGCCGCGTTTTTTCATCTTCGGGCCGATGCGGTCCATCAATAAAAACGGCGCCTGCGCGTTGACGGAAAATAGGCCGGCCCATTCCGCTTCGCTGCCGGCGCCAATTTTGTTGGGGAAGAAAGTGGAGGCGTTGTTGACCAGGCCGTCCAAGGGGCCGTATTTCTCCCAGGCAAGCTTGGCGAGTTTTAGGACTTCCTTGGGCTTGCTGAGATCGGCTGAGAGCATGGGCGGCGAATAGCGATGGCGCGAATGAATCTCCTTTTGCAGCAGGACGGCGTCCTTTCGCGAACGGTGGAAATGCAGGACGACGTGAGCGCCCCGATCGGCCAGGTGCAAGGCGATCTCTCGGCCTATCCTTTTGGCCGCCCCGGTGATGAGAATTTTTTTGCCAGTGATTTCCACGTCTTTAGCCGCTCCGCTCCTAGGAGATGTCATCAAAAGGGTTTACAATCAACCGTATTTGTATCATGAAAAATCAGTGAAAAATCCATTTTTTTCCATCATTTTGGCGACTTATAACCGGGCGCATCTTCTGCCCCGGGCCATTGCCTCCGTCTTCTCCCAGGATTACGCGGATTGGGAATTGCTGGTGGTGGATGACGGTTCCGTCGACGCGACCGAGAGCCTGATGCGGGACTGCCAAAATCAAGATCCGAGGGTGCGATACCTGAAGAAATCGCATAGCGGCTTGGCGAAAACCCGCAATGCCGGACTTTCCGAGGCCAAGGGAAGCTACGTGACATTCTTGGATTCCGACG
>JAIOPF010000192.1 GCA_021414045.1 Deltaproteobacteria bacterium
GCGACGTCGGCGGTGCGGGAAGCCCATAACGGCGGCGACTTCATCCGCAAGGTCATGAAGGACACGAAGATCCGCGTCCGCGTCATCACCGGCGAGGAAGAGGGTCGCCTGATATACTTGGGCGTGAAGCACTCGATGGAACTTCCAGAAGGTAACACCTTCATCATCGACATCGGCGGCGGAAGCGTCGAAATCCTCGTCGTGAATCCGCAGAGAATTTTGTTCCTGAAGAGCCTCAAGCTCGGCGCCGCCCGCCTGAAGCAGCTCTTCCTGCAAAACGGGGAAAATCCGGAGAAGGAAATACGGCGCCTCGAAAAGCACATCTCGGGACAACTGAAAAACCTGATTCCGCATATCAAGCAGTTGGGCTTCCAACACGCGATCGGAACTTCCGGGACGCTGAACAACTTGGCCGCCATGACTTATTACGCGAAGAACAAGGGGCAAGAGACCACTCCCCGCAACGGAAGCCTCGAATACTCCGACATGAAAGAGCTCTACCAAAGGCTCGTTCACTCGAGCCCGGAAGAACGGATGGGAATGAAGGGGCTGGATCCCCTGCGCAACGATCTCATCGTCAGCGGCGCCTCTGTCGCCATCGGCTTCATGAAAGCCCTTCGCATCGAAAAGCTGAATCTCTGCGACAAAGCCATCCGCGAGGGCATGGTCTACGACTACATCGCCCGCAACCGCTTCAAACTGAAGAGCGAGGAGAACATTCCCGACGTGCGGCTACGCAACGTCCTGCGGCTAGCCAGCAAATGCAATTATGAGAAGTCCCACGCCGAGCACTGCGGGAAACTTGCCGCGCAAATCTTCGACCAGACCCTGCGGCTGCACAAGCTGGGCGGCATGGACCGGGAACTGCTCGGATACGCCGCCCTGCTGCACGACATCGGCTATCACATCAGCTTTTCCCGCCATCACCATCACGCCTATTATTTGATCAAGAATTCGCGGATGAACGGGTTCTCGGACGAGGAAATCGACATCCTCGCCCTCATCGCCCGCTATCACCGAAGAGGAACTCCAAAAAGGAGCCACGCCGAATGGGCCGCGCTGCCGAAGACGGCACGCCGCCGCGTCGCCTGGCTCGCCGGAATTTTGCGCATCGCCGACGCCCTCGACCGCTCGCATTTCTCGGTCGTCGAATCGGTGGAAGTGAAGATCAAGAAGAAGTCGATAGCCTTTTCCCTGTCCGCGCAAAATGACGCCGAATACGAGATTTGGGACGCCAAGCAGAAATGCGACCTCTTCGAAAAGCTCTCCGGCCGAGACTTGTTTTTCTGGTTGAAAGAAAAATCGGGTGTGACTAGACCCAAGGTGTTGAGTCCATCTTGGGATAGGGAAAACCTAGAAAAGGCCACCCCGCGCATTCGAGTGGTCAAATAACGGATTTTATTAATGTTTTTTCAAGACTCCCACAAATTCCCCGGCAAGCTGATTATTGTCGAAGGAATCGACGGCTCTGGAAAATCCACTCAAGTACGCCTCCTGCACAGCTTTCTCGAATCCAAAGGTTACCCTGTCTTCATGACCGAATGGAACAGCTCCGAGGTCATCAAAAAGACCACCAAAGAAGGCAAAAAGAAAAAAAGCCTGACACCCACGACCTTCAGCCTGCTCCATGCCACGGATTTCGCCGACCGCCTGTTTTACCAGATCCTTCCCCCGCTCAAGGCGGGAATGATCGTCCTGGCGGATCGCTACGTTTACACCGCCTTCGCCCGCGACGCCGTTCGCGGCGCGCATCCCGCTTGGGTACGCAAAGTCTACAATTTCGCGGCCCGCCCCGACTTGGCGTTCTATTTCAAGACACCGCTAGCGACGGCGATAGACCGTATCCTTTCGGGTCGGCCGAAGCTGAAATATTACGAGGCCGGCCTCGATCTGAATCTCGCCTCCAATTCAGAAGAGTCCTTCAAGATTTTTCAAGGAATGATCCTCAAGGAATACGACCGCATCGTCGCCGAATTCGGTCTGACGGTGGTCGACGCGACGCTCGAAATCGAGGAGCAGCAGCAGATGGTTCGCGAAGTGGTGATGCAGCAACTGCAAGGTTTCACCACCAAAAGGAGAAACTATGCCAAGCGGAATAAAGTTTTTTGGCGAAGGTTTGCCCTACCTCAAGACAAGCGACCTTAAGGGCAAATTGATCGCCATCGAGGGCACCGACGGCGTCGGCCGCTCGACGCAGATCGAGTTGCTCGAGGATTGGCTTCAGGTGCAAGGTTTCGGCGTCGTGGTGACCGGATGGACTCGCAGCAATTTGGCGGGCGCCGCCATCGAAATGGCCAAGGGCGGCAATATGATCGACCGCATGACCCTGGGCTTACTCTACGCCACCGACTTCGCCGACCGGCTCGAAAACCAGATCTTGCCAGCGTTGCGCAGCGGCTTCGTCGTCATCGCCGACCGCTACATCTACAACGCCTTCGCCCGGGATTCGGCCCGTGACCCCGACTCAAGTTGGATCAAGGAGGTGTACGGCTTCGCCCCCGTCCCCGACTTGGTATGCTACCTGCGCCTCGACGTCGACAACCACATCCCGCGCGTCATCGAGTCGGGCGGCATGAACTACTGGGAGTCGGGCATGGACTTGCACTTGGCCGACAATATTTTCGATAGTTTCAAAAAGTACCAGAAGACCCTGATTCAAAGCTACGATGACATGGTCATGACCTACGGATTCGAAGTCATCGACGCGCGCCGCAGCGTAGCGGAAATCCAGCAGGACCTCCAAGCTCACATCGAAAATGTCGTGAAAAAAACGCGGGGATCCTTGATCCCCCTGCCCTCAGGCCGAGGATTCGAAAAGCCCGCGAAGGCCGGAAACGAAGTCGCCAATCTCAATGCCCGTCAAATCGAGAAAAGACTGCAAACGGGCGTCACCCAGATTTTCGGCCAGACAGGCGCAGAAATCTCGGTGGGAGAAGAGCGATTAATTCTGAGCCCGCTCCCTCCTCCGGACTTTCCAGGCTCAAATGACAAAGTGATCCCTTTTTCATCCGCAACGCCGACGCCGGCCCGCAGCCCAGAAGACTCAGGATCCACGAACTCAGCGTAGGCTCGTGGCCCACCAGCAAGAAACTTTCCTCGGATCGGGCGCCCAATTTTTTCAGCAGCGCCTTGAGCGTGCCTCCCGGCGCGAGCTCTTCCTCGATTTCCAGGCTCCCTTTGAACGGCAGGTAATGCTTCACCAACTCCGCCGTCTGCTTCGCGCGGGCCAAGGGCGAACTGAGCAGCGCTTCAAAGTCGACGTCCAGCTTCTTCATTCCCCGAACGGCGAGGATCATCTTTTCCCGCCCCTCTTCGGTCAGCGGACGCTCCTCTTCGGCGAAACCCTCGCTGCCGCGTTCGACGGCGGGAGCGTGTCTCAGGAAATATAGTTCAAGTGGCATGGTTTTCAGTGCGATGAAAAAGGAACGGTTCCTTGAAAAGTGGTGAGTACTCCCAAATAGCCCATATGGGCGGCGAAGTTATTCCCATAAGCCCCGCGATAACCCAAAGTCAACTGCACACCTTCGACGGGCAGCCAGCTCGCGCCGAGGTCGAGATGGGTCTCGTTTCGCGCGACTCGGGGCTCATGCGCGGCATCCGTGGTACGTTGTTGATCTAGGAAGGAAACGGCTCCACGAAACCGGAAATTTCTCGGATGCAGATCCGCCAACAAAGTCGCGACGTTTCTCTCGTCCGCCGCTTCCAGGCCGAGATCGTTATGGGAGGATCCCCAACGATAGCTGAAGGCGGTGCCGGCGGTGAAAATATCGTAGTCGAATTGAATTCCGAAACCCTCCCCATGGGTGAGCCCGGGATCGGCGATGGGACCGGATGCCGGCTGAGGATTGGAGCGCACCGCCGCATAGGCTGTCAGGGTCAACCGCGGCGCATTCGCCGCCCGAGTGAATGCGACGGTGGTTAAGGCCTGCGCCATGCCAAGAATCGTTCCGTCCGCTCCGTTCATGCCCGCGACGCTGAACAGCAATTGGCGAAGTTCCGAGTCTGTCCGACGGCGATCGTAGCGCAACTCGCCTCCGAGCCAATGCAATGGAATCGTGACGTTCGCATAATTGGATTGCGGACTGAAGGAATTGGCCATGAACAGGCGTTCGCTCTCCGTCTGCTCATAACGATGGCGCCCCAGACGAATCTGGAAATCACTGCCGAAACGATAGCCGAGGCTCAGGCTACGAATACCGAAATTTCCCCGCAAGGGATCATTGGCGTCCTTTGGCTGATAAACCCAAGCCGAGGCTGGCGCATCCGCCGAAATCGCCCCCGACGGATTAGTCTCGAAATAATTAGCTCCAATGGGAGTCGCTCCGGAGTAGGCGGCCCCACCTTCGAGGCGGAGGTCCGCGAAAAAATCGCTGACATTCAAACGAAGATTCGGGCTCAGCCGTATCCCCCAAGGGATGTGACTTTGGCCTTCCGGCGCCGGAAACGGCAAGATGCTAAGACTGTTCAGACGATATTCAAATCCGTCACCCATAAAAATTCCGATGCTCGAATAGAGATTCGGGGCCTTATCGCTCCGGGAAGGACTTAGTTGTGGGAGGGGGGACCCATTTCACCAAAATGTTACATGGCCTATTTTGGGGTGGCGGGAACGGCGTTTTCGCGAAAGCTTTCCGTGAGGCTCTTGAGCACGGCCCCATTCTGTTTGAATCCTTCAGGGGTGGTCCAGCCGACGATTTGATGAAAATACTCTGGAGTCTCCATCACGGTATGCAAATAGACGAGCTTATTCCCGGATTTACCGTAGGCCCGAATCTCATACTGAAGAGCGGGAATCCCGTTGATCTTGAGACGGCGCGGCCCCAAGTCTTGGGGAAAATCGAGGGACTTCTCGAGTCCTTGGCGGGTGTAAATGGAATAATCCTCGAGGGTCTCCTTGGGTAGTTTGCCTTTGGGCTCGCTAACGACTAAAAAATAGGCATCCGCCGCCTCGCTCCCCACTTCGATATCCGCGGAAGCATGAAGCTCGGGCATCTCATTCCACCCGGAGGGAAGCCCGATTTGGATCTTGCCGTCCAAGCCGTAAACCTGGCGGCATTCCACCGCCGGCTTGCCGCAGGCCAAAAAACCCAGCGCCATCGACAGACAAAGGAACATTCGGAGGATGTGCATCGTC
>JAIOPF010000145.1 GCA_021414045.1 Deltaproteobacteria bacterium
CGCAGGGCGGCCGCGGTGTCCGTGGTGAAGAAGGGATTGCCAGTACCTGCCGCAAAGATGGCGACACGCCCCTTCTCGAGATGTCGGACCGCGCGGCGTCGGATATAGGGCTCGACCAATTGGTGTATTTCGATGGCGGAAAGGACGCGGGTATAGACGCCGGCCTTTTCGAGGAAGTTCTGCAGGGCCATGGCGTTCATGACCGTCGCGAGCATACCCATGTAATCGCCGGTGGCCCGATCGATGCCTTCCTTCTCGCCGCCCATGCCGCGAAAGATATTACCGCCGCCGATGACGATGGCGATCTCGATGCCCAACGAAGTGAGCTCTTTGAGCTCTTCGGAGATGGCTCCGACCACGGCGGCATTGATGCCGTAGCCTTCATGCCCCATCAGGGATTCGCCGCTGAGCTTGAGCAGGATGCGTTTGTAATTTTGGGTCGCCATTATTTTCCGAGCTGTTTCGCGACTTCGGCCGCGAAGTCTTCTTCCTTCTTGGCCATGCCCTCGCCCACTTGAAAGCGGACGAACTCGACCAAAGCCCCCGAAGGATCGGTTTCTTGGAGATGTTTTAGAACGGACTTCTTGCCCGTCGGGTCTTTAATAAAGATCTGCTCTTGAAGGCAGATCTCTCCGGCGAACTTGCCCAGCTTGCCCTCGACAATCTTCTCGAGCATTTCCTTGGGCTTGCCGCTATCGGCGAGCTGAGCCAGATAGATTTCGCGCTCCTTGTCACGCACGTCCGCCGGAATTTGCTCGCGGTGGACGAAACGCGGCATGGCCGCCGCCACGTGCATGGCCAAGTCCTTGAGCAGGTCGGCATTCAACTTGGCGGGGTCGCCCTTGACCTTCACCAAGGCCCCGATCTTGTTTCCCATGTGGAGGTAGGCGCCGAACTTTTCGTTGGACTGGGCCTCTTGCACGGCGAAACGCCGAATCGCGATATTCTCGCCGATCTTGGCGACGAGCTCCTTGGTCAGGGTCTCGAAATTCGCGGCGGCCCCGGCGGGAGTCTGCTGCAAAAGAACCTCGACGGAAGCCGGCTTCTGCTTGGCGATGTGTTGGGCGACGTGAGGTCGCCCCCGGTTTCGGCCAGGGCCTTCTTGCAATCCATCATGCCGGCCCCGGTTTTTTCGCGCAATTCTTTGACGAGTTCTGCGGTGATAGCTGCCATGTCAAAAGCTCCCTATTCCTGGTCTTTTTTGGTTTCGACTTCGGATTCGACGGCGGCTTGCACCTCAGGCTCGACTCGAGCGCTGTAAGTGCCGTCTCCGAGTTCTTCTTCAGCCGCTCCCGCATCGCCGCGGCCGACATAGGCCGAGGCCTTCTCGCCGCGAGCTTCGCGAACGGAGGGTTTGCCGTCTTCGTCGCGGTCTTGGCCGGAACGTCGCGCATGAGATTCGCGCAGGCGCAGGCCTTCGAGAATTTTTTCGGCGACGGCGTTGACGAAGAGCTTGATGGAACGCAGGGCGTCATCGTTGCCTGGAACGATGTGCTCGATCGGATCGGGATCGCAGTTGGTGTCGCCCAAGGCCACGATGGGAATGCTGAGGACGTTGGCTTCATGCAAGGCGATGTGCTCGAGATTGGGATCGACCACGACCATGACGCCGGGAGGCCGGGTCATGTTCTGGATGCCGCCCAAGGATCGTTCGAGCTTCGCGATCTCGCGATCGATCATGAGAATTTCTTTTTTAGACAAAACGGCGAAGGTTCCGTCGTCTTTCTTCTTTTGCAGGTCCTTCAAGCGATCGATGGAAGACTTGATGGTCTTGAAGTTGGTGAGCGTTCCGCCCAACCAGCGGTTGTTCACATAGAACATGCCGCAGCGCTTGGCTTCTTCTTCGATGACGTCCTGGGCCTGCTTCTTGGTGCCGACGAAGAGAACGTCGCTGCCGTTGCCGACAGCCTCGGCGATGAAATCCAGGGCCCCGCTGAAGAGCTTGACCGTCTTGGAGAGATCGATGATGTGGACGCCGTTACGAACCCCGTAAATATAGGGTTTCATTTTGGGATTCCAACGACGAGTGAGGTGACCAAAGTGCATGCCCGCTTCGAGCAGGTCTTGCATCGAGAGATGATTCATATTTTTCCTTTCGGGTTTTGCCGCCACAGCGACCCTTGCTCTACCTTGATCCCTCTCGGGACACCCGAGGCTTGAGCTTTTTACGGCCGATGTGTGAGTGATTTTATTAAATAACCTTCGCTTTCCCGACCCAGTCCGAGGAGAGGGGCGGGAAATTAAAGGGTTTTTGGACTTAGCATGCCCATGTTATGATGACAACCGGAGTTTTATGAAGCGCCTATTTCAAATTAACCTATTGTTTTCACTTGTTTTTTTATTCGGACTCTCGCTCCCAAAACTCGCCCGCGCGGATTCGGAGGACTTCGAATTTTATAAGAAATACGGCCATCATAGCAAAGCCTGGGATGACTACGTCAAACAGGGTTTCGATGCCTATGACCAACAAAATTGCGATCAGGCCATGACGGGGCTGAAACAGGCCATTGCCACCCAATGTCAGGACGCCTTGGTCTATTTCAAAATGGCGGTTTGCTCCGAAGTCGCCGGAACCCCTTATACAGCCCTCCAATACTACCAACTCGCCGAAGAAAAGCTCGCGAAGCTGGAGGTCATTCACCGGTATCAAAAAGATATCTACGAAAGCTACGGTCGAGCCCTCTTTCAGGCTAAACGCTATGACGAATCCTTCCCTTATCTGGTGAAGGCCGCCGCCGTCGGCAGCCCAAGCTTCGGGCTCTATTATATGGTGGGATACCTCTACTCAAAGAAGAACGACAATAAGGCCGCCATTGAGTTCTTCGACAAGGCGCTGGCTCAAGACACCAGCAAGGCACCTCCCGCCATCCTCGCCTTGGTCTATCGGGAAGTCGCCAAATCCTACGCGAAGGATAAAAACTACCAAAAGGGCATGGATCTCGTGAACAAGGCCCTACAACTCAATCCCAGCGATCAAGAGTCTACCCAATTACGCAGCGAAATCAGCAATGTGCTCAGCCAGCAGTCGATCTTGCAGATGATCCACAGCGCGGAAGGAACGGTGAGCGGCGAGCAAGGCGCCACCAACCCCTCGAAGCCCCCTCCCCCGGCCGCCGCAAAATTGCCTCCGTTGGAATCGCAGACCTTGAAGGATCCGACTCCACCCCTGGGCACGGTGCAGAGCCCAGGAACGACGCCACCTGCTTCGGGTAGCGGCTCGGGCACGACCTTGCAACCCTTGCCACCCCCTCCTCCACCCAAATAATCTATTTTGGCAAGAGCTAGGGCGCTCGACCCGCGGAACCGCTTAAGGATACCGTCGAGGAATTGTCGGTGGCGGTACTTCCACCCCCTTTTCCGAGCAAGAGCGCTCCCGTTGCCCCGCCAGCGACCGCGACCCCAAGCAATACCCTTAACCCAGCGCTCTTCCAGTCGGTTTATTTCTATTTCGTTCCGATGACGATGACGTGACTGTCCGCG
>JAIOPF010000146.1 GCA_021414045.1 Deltaproteobacteria bacterium
GCCACTTCGAGGGGAACGACGAGGATGGATTTCAATTGGTACTGCACCACCGAGCGCATTTCCTGGAAGCGCGGGTCGAGGCTGGCGTTGTTGGTGACCAGAGGGACGCCCTGGACAAAGGCCTCTTTGACCGCGCTGAGCGAGAATTGAAACTCGTCTTCCTTGATCGCCTGGTGCTTGATGCGGCGGGCGGTCTTGATCTGAAAACCCCGGAAGGGCTCGGACTTTTGCTTGTCGTCCTTGAGCAGGAGAAATCCCCGTTCGGCGCCGGTCAATTCGATGGCGGCGTCCATGACGCGCTCGAGGATGTCGTTCAAGTCGGTCTTTTCGGAAATCTGCCGATTGATCTCGCAGAACTGCCGGAACCGCGTCTCGGAAATTTGCGACCGGGCGGAGGACGCCGGAATTTTTTCCGACGGAGCGATGGTTTCGGCGCGTTTCGCTTGGTTGGGATTTCCTTCCAGGGCTTCCTCGAGCGAACGCAGGCTTTGGTTTTTTTCAAAGTCCATTTTCATTTCCTCCGGTAGGTGGTTTCGAATTTGTTCGGATTCCTCGCGATAAGCCAGAAAAATCTGGCCGCCGATCTTGGCCAAGCCGCCCCGCGCGAAATACACCGCCAAAATCAGCAAGAAATCCCGGCGTTGGAAAGGGTTTTCGAGGGATTTCAGCGAGGCCAGCAGTCCGCGAAAATCCTCCTTGGCCTGGGCCTCGGCCGGCTTCGTTAAAAAGGGAAAATATTGCGCCAGTAGGGCGGCGGCGGAACCCCGCGATGCGCCCCGCGCTTCGAGGTTGATCAAGGCCTCTTGAAGCGCCTTCGCATCTCCGGTCCGCGCCGCCGTCTTCAAAAGTCCCAAACGCGCGTGATCGCCCAGAATTCTCGTAGCGCCCAGCATGGTTTCGCAAGCGAGATAAGCGAGCCTGGCCTCGTCCCAAGCCTCGCGGCCATAGGAGATCTCGGCTTCGAGCAAGGTTCTGGCGCCTTGCAATTCCGGATTTTGGATTTTGCCCAGTTCAAGGTCCAGTTTCCGCAGCCACTTTTCGCTCTGGGGTCGATTGCCGGCTTGGGAGAAGAGGAGGGTCCAAGCGATGGCCATCACCGCCTTGTCCTCGGAATGCCCCAAGGCGGAGACCAGGGTTTGGGATTCTTGCAAGGATTCGCGGGCCGCGCCAAGCTTGCCGCGCTCGATTTGCAGCAGGCCGAGGTTCCCGAGGTAGCGCGCGTACTGTAAAAGTTCGCCCCCCTCTCGAGAAAGGGCGATGGCTTGCTGAATCCAAGTCTCCGCCGCGGCCAAGGCGCCGCGTTCCCTCTCGAGCATGGCCAGAAAATTCAGTGCGATGGCCTCGACTTGGGGATTCTTCACTTGGCGGTATTCGGTCAGGGCGTTTTTGAAGTGGAGCTCGGCGGCTTCGTAATGCAGGCGAGATTGCTCGAGAACGCCCAGCCGCTGCTCGGTCTCTCCGAGCAAGGCAGGATCGGATTGAGCCAGGGCCAAAGCCGAAAGCAAGTGAGCGTGGGCATCGGAAGGATTCCCGTCCTTCTCGGCCAGGGCGGCGAGCAGGTTGTGGGTGCGGGCCTGCCAGGGGCGAAGGTCCGGGTGGCTTCGGCTGTTTCCCGCTTGGAGAGCCAACTGCAATTCTTCCTCGGAACGCTCCCTTTCTCCCGCGCTGAAATAAACCAAGCCCCGATAATAGTGATAGCGCAATGCCACTAAACCGCTGCCGTCGTCTTCGCGAATCTCGCGCCATTGACGATAGGCTTCCAGGGCATCGTTGTATCGTCCTAGGCGGTAAAGGGCCGGGGCACGGATGGCGAAGAGCCAAACGCGGTCGATGTCGAGATCGGGAATCGCCAACAGCTCTTCGGACCAAGCCAGCATCTGTTTCAATTCGCCCCGTCCTTCTAAGATTTGAAGGGCCTCGATCCCATGGGCGGATAAGATCGCTTTGTCGTTGACGGCCAAGGCGTGGTGCACCGAGGCTTGGAGAGAATCGGGGCTGTTTCTCCGTGGCAAGGGTTGGGATTGCAAGTACCGAAGCCAAAGTTCGTGGGCGCGCCGCCGGGTCCCCTGTTGCAGCGCCTCGCCGTAGGCGCCGATCAAGGCGCCATGACGGATCTGCCAGACGTCGTCCCCGCGCAGCGTCAACAAACCCCGTTGCTGCAAAAGAATCAGCGAATCCTCGAAAGAAAGATCCGCCCTAGCCTCGAGTCCCGCCACTTGTTCCATGGAAACCGGCAGTGGATGCAGGCAAAGCAAGGCCAGGAGCAGGCGGGCATTTTCGTCCAAGCCTAGCAGTTGCTGTTGGGCCACTTCACGCAGGGTCGCCGGAGTTCGCGCTCCGGTGGAGGCTTCCCGCAAACCCTCCAGCGCCAGGATGGGACGTCCGCCGCTGGCCTCGGCGATTTGTTCCAGGACGCCGCTGGGGATTTTCCGGTCTCCGGCGGCTAATTTCAAGAATTCCAGGCAGGAAATAGGGTCAAGTTCGGGCAAGCCGAGGGTGTCGCTGATCAGGTCGATGCCGTGAATTCTTTCTTCCAATTCGCCGGTCGCCAAGCGATCGCTGTTCCATTCGACCAAGGAAAGAACCGAACAAACTTTTTCCTTTGCCAGGCTGAAGAACAAGGCGAGCTGGTCGCGCGCGGTTTTCGGCCAATCCTGGATGTCGGAAAAGGCCAATATCCTAGGGTTCCGCTCCAGGGCCTCGAGGAGCTTGGAATTCCGCTCGACGACGGAAAGGTCGGCGGAAAAATCGGGCAAATCGAGCTGGCGCCGCAGGCGCTCGATCCACGCGCCGGCATCTTCCGACCTCAAAGCCAGCCAGGCATGCCCTTGCAGCAGCGCCTGCCATTTGAATTCCTCGAGCAAACGGCTGCGCCCAATACCCGTGGGCCCCGTGATCATCAAGACTTTTGGACCGCGGGAACCTCTCTCCTGCCGCAGGAAGTCCTGAAAGACCGCCAATTCTTCCTGCCTTCCGACGAGGGGAATTTTCTCATCCCAAGGTTCGGCTTCCGCTTCGGCGTTATCCTCTTCGCCTTGGCCGTGCAGGGCCAGGAATTTGAGCAGGCTACCCGCCGAAGCCGGGCGCTCCGCGGGGACCGGTGAAATCAGGCGGTGGAGGAGTTCGCAGAAATAGTCCGGCAGCTCCGGTCTCAGGGATTGAAGCGGCGGGGGCGTGGGGAACTCTTGCAAGGTAGCCGGGAGCAGGGGCCGCGAAAAGGGGAATCGTCCGCCCGCGATTTTATAAAACAAGGCTCCCAAGGAAAAAAGATCGCTGCGCGCGTCGTAATCGCCCAGATAGGCTTCCGGCGCGGTGAAGGCGAAGGTGCCGATTTGCGTTTCGGTCGTTGGTCGACTTCCTTCGATGGCCAGACCGAAATCCAAGATTTTGATTTTACCATCGAGGGTCAGAAATAAATTGGAGGGTTTGAGGTCGCGATGGAAAATCTGGCGTTGGTGGAGGTAGGCCAGGCCTCGACAAGTTTGCGAGAAGAGGTCCAATAGTTGGGCGGAGGAGGGTTTTTCGGGTAGCTGCTCGAGATCCCGGCCTGCTAAAAACTCCATCGCGAAGGCGGGGCCTGGATTCTCGGGAGAGGGCGCCTCCTTGGTCCCGGCGTCGTAATCGTAAATTTTGACGAGATTAGGATGGGAGAGCCGGGACAGCAGGCGGACTTCTCCCTGGAAATGCCGCCTCACCTTGTCGCCCAGCTCCGGTCTCAGGAATTTGAGCGCGACCCGGCCTTGGGGGCCTTCCGCCAAATAGACCTTGCCCCAGGAGCCTTCTCCCAGGGCCTCGATGATTTGGTAAGCGCGCCAGGATCGCAATGGATCTCCCTTGGATACAATTTGAAAATTGTAACCCGAGGGATCCTGGGTGGGAAGGTAATTGTAAAATGGTAAAAAAAAGGCGTAAGGCCTTCGCCTTACGCCTGGGAGCCCTTCTTTTTTTATCCCCTCTCTCGAGGTTGCCCTTCTCAATTGCAATCGCATTGCCAAACTCGAAACATCCTCTTCACCCCATATATTCGATTTCAGGGTGGGGCGGCGCCGCAGCCAATTCAATTTGTAAAATTATTTCCACTGAATTTGTAAATTAATATTCAAAAATACAAAGAGTGTCATGGTGGGAATGAAAGAAAAAGGCGGCAAGGGTGGCGTTTGGCGGAGCCGTGTTTTTGTAGCGGGATGAATTGATTGAATAAAGCCGAAGCTGGGGATTTGAAATCGAAATTCCGACGACGACTTTTAGCGTCTCCAACTTTTTGGCACGAATGCTGCTTTGTCTTCCTGTAAGGGAAGTGGCCTTAAAGGAGTCATCGTGATGTGGAAAAAAATAAAAAACCCAATTTCATTCTTAATCCTATTGCTGGCGCTGACGGCGCCGGGGATGGCCCGGGCCTGGTGTCCGGCGACGCCCTCGGATTGTCAGGCTTCGGGAGACGATAGTTCTACGATCAATGACGCGTCGGAAGGATCTTATCTGCCTTTCTGCGCTCAAGAGAAAAATTACCTCACCGGAGCCAAGGCCTGTTCGGATAAGCTGCTCACTTGCACCACGACGGTCAGTGCCTGCGTGCAAAGCATTTGCGGTAAAGCCACGGTGCAAAACTACGGATCGGCGCCATATCCCGAGAAAACTTACTTGATGTCCTATTGCGGCAGCAAGGCCGCCTTGCAAAAGGCCATCACCCAATGCGGCGTCAACTTCTCGAAGGCCGAGATCGAAGGCTCCTGCCGCCCGGGCTGCGGGAATAATATTCTCGAGGCCGGAGAATACTGCGATGGAAGCGACAATCCCCATGGCGGGACTTGCGCCTCCGATTGCCAATCCGCTTGCGGCGATGGGACCTTCACGACGGGCAGGGAAGAATGCGACCCCAGCACCAGCGTGAACGATTGCGACGAGCAATGCCACGCGAAACCCCAGCAGATCCCCGGTCAACCGGACCTCTCTTACTTGTTTCCGGACAAGAAGCCTGTTTGCGGCGACGGCGCCTTGCAGATCACCGAGGAATGCGACCACGGCGCTCTCAATGAAAAATCCGGCGATACCTGCAACAAGCAGTGCCAATTCGTTCCCAGCGTCCCGGTGGAATATGCCTGCTTCAAGGGTGCCGACGAGGCCTGCAAGCAAAGCCATTGTTCCAAGACGCCCAACGGCAACCTGCTTTGCGACAAGTCCTTGGATGCCTGCCTGGCGGAGGCCCAAGGGAAATGTCCCCTTTCCACGGTTAGTTTAGGCCAAGCTCCGAAGGAACAAGATCCGAGTAAAGCCGACGGCTCCAAATCTGGAAACGACGCTTCGGGCACCGACGGCAAAGTTCAATCCAGCGGAAAATCCGAAGGGGCGTCGACGGGCTGCTCTTTGACGAGGGACGTCACCGAGGCCTCGCTCTTCGGAGGCTTTCCGGCCTTCGCCTTGTTTTTCTTGGCGGCCTTGGGCCTGCGAAGAAAAAACCGCAAGGACCCTTGAGAAGAATGTAGATACCACGAACCCAAAGGATGGAGCCGCGGGGCGGTTAGAACCCGCGGCTTCTCCTTTTTTAAGGGTAATTTTCCGCAACGAATTATCGCCTTCGCCGATAATCCCTTCGAGCCCTTCCTAGAGATTCTTCTCTATATTTTTCCCTTTTTTCGAGGCCCCGGCGCGCGATTCGTAAAACTTCGGGATGCCTCGCATTTCGAAGGTTCTTTTACCGTCTCGACGCCATCGCGAAAGGGAGCGGTATGTCGTATCCAAAGGTCTCGTTGTTGCCAAAGGTAGGAAGCCTTCCGGAAATTTTTCCCGTACATTCTGCGCCCCAGCTTCCGAAGTTCCCGGGCGAAGCATCCAAGGGCTTCTCTCAAATCTCCCAGTGGATGAAGGAGGGACCGGGAATCTACCAAGGAGCGGTTTCTCCCTATATTCCCTTGGGGATAGGGTTTGGAGTATCCCTCGCCGCTCACGCTTATCTCTTGTATCGGGCAGGCCAAACTCTCGAGGTCAAGGTCGATAAATATCGCCGCAAGCTGGAAGCCCATCTTATCGAATCCGCCGAATGGCGCTTACGAAATCTTCCGGCTCAGGCGAAGCCCGATTCTACCATGGGAAATTTCATTTATTTGGCGGAAGGGATGAAAGACGGGACCGCCGCGCCGGAATTGGAAATGGAGTTCAAAAGGCAATGGACGAAAGAGACCCTGAAAATTCAGGCCCGCATCGCCCCTCTCGAAGATTCCGAACTCAAGAGGCAACACTTGATCTTCGAGCTCTTCGATCAATATTTTTATCATTATCGCGGAGGCCAGTCCCAATTCACTCCCTTGTTTCAGCAAAAAGGCGGGAATTGCCAGGCACAAACCAAGCTCATTCTTTCCATGCTGGGAGCCGTGGATATTCCCTTGAAAGAAGGCGAGGGGATAGGAATCCAACTCTATAAGGACCACGTCGAGCCGGTGTTCTTTAGGCGCGATGGAAAGGGAAATATCATCGAGGTGGAAGGTCTGGTGACCGGAAAGCGAAGTTCCGAGATTGTCGCCCCGATTTATCATCCTTACCTGGTCTATGCCGCCTTCTTGAAAAAATCGGGGAAGTCCCTGCCTGTCGAAATGGAAAGTCTGAAGCTCGCCGATCCCAACGTGAATCGGTCGGCCGAGAAAGTGGCTTTTGACATGGCTGCGAGCAGTCAAACGGATGCCTTTGAATTTCCTCCATCGGAGGTCATTTCGGGACTTCCGGCGCCGGAGGACAGCGTCCTGTCCAGGCCGAGTTTTTCTCCGTCAACGGTATCGAATGAAGGGGCGAATAGCGAAAAGCCTGTCCATATACAGTGGATCACGTCAAACATCCAAGGCGAGGTGATCGTGGATTTGAACAGTGATTTTTATATTCGAAGGAAGGATGTTGTTGTTTTCCGTCACCAAGATCAGGCCGATACCTACAGGTCCATCGAGGATGAAGCGGAAAGAAAGGAGTATTTAAAAAGCCTGCTGAAAATCGAGGCTAAAAAACATGGGGAGTGGGCTCCTTTTAAAGA
>JAIOPF010000154.1 GCA_021414045.1 Deltaproteobacteria bacterium
CCACCCCGATTCCGAGACCCTGACTAAAATGATGGCCTTCAATCAAAAACGAAAGAGCCAAGGGAAAAGCCCTCTCGACATCAAGAAAGTCACCCAGGAATTGGAAGCCATTCAGGGCAATTCCCGACTCAACGACAAGGAAAAGAAAAAACAAGTCGAAGCCCTGCGCAAGTCTTTGGGGCTGTCCAAAGGAGAGATGAAAGGGATGTTCACCCGGCGCATCGAAAAGGTCTATCAGGCGACGGAAAAATCCTTAAAAAACTTTCAAGAAACAAAAGAAACTCAACTCAAGTCCCAACTTCAGCAAGCAGAGCACCTGTACGGAAAGACCAGCCCCCAAGCTCAAGCCATCCAAAGCAAACGAAGCTCCTTGAAAAACCAGATGGAGCCCGAACGTCACCGGCTTTCCGAGCATGCGGGATTCTTTCACTCCCTTTATCCGGGATTCTGGAGCCGCTTAGGCGGATTTTTCAAAAAGATCGGGGGAGGTTTCTTGAAGGTCTTGGGCGGACTGGGTGCGGCCCTGAGGTTTTTGCCGGGAGTGGGACCACTCGCCTCTAGCGCCTTGGGTTCCGTGAAATCCCTACTGAAGGGTAAAATCATTGATTTCGGAAAGGGCCTGCTCAGCACCCTAAAAAACGCCAAATCCATCCTGCCCATGATTCCCGCCGTCGGCCCCATCGCCAGCCTGGCCGTGACTGGAATAGAATCGGTCATGAAGGCCACCCGAGGCGGCGTTCGCTAGCCAATTCCGACCAGACACCTCCCGCTTAATCGAGTTGGGGAGCAGCGGAAATCACTTGGGGCCGATGAGCCCTCCCTTTGCCGGGATCACCCGCCAAATGCGGCATAAAAATGGGAAGACTTGCCCTGGCTGGCGGCGTGGGAAGCTCCGGTCCCGGCAGGGGAATGGAACGAGGTTTCTCGGAGCTAAAATGCATCAGGTTGGGCAAGCGGCCGGAGAAGGCCATGCCAATTTCCGCCAAGGCGGGATCCGCATTGGGCACCGTGATTTGGCCCCATTCCGGGATGCGATTCACCGCCATCGTGATGCGATCGGAACCGTCGAGAAGATTCCCCGCACGTCCCGCGAATAAATCGGCGGTAGGCACGTTTTCGACCGAGGGAAAGGCGACGACGGAATCTTCGCCCAGCTTCGAGCGTACTAGTTCTTGGTACTGACGGGACAAACGTCGCGTTTGGTCATAAAAACCAAGACGAATCGAGATCGCCCCCTTCGGCAATCGGACGAGCAAATTCTCGTCGAGGCTGCGGAGAGGAACTTCCATGGCCCGCCTTCTCAAGGGATTGGTGTAGGCGAAAGCCGCCTCGGCATAGGCATCGAAGGGATACATGCGTAGCGGGGCTTCGGCGACAAAGTCCCATTCAGGGCCCAAGGCCGTCACTTCGTAGCCCTGCTCGCGATAACCTTGCATTTGCCTTTGAAAATGCTCTCGACGTTCCGTCGTCGCGGCCTTTACCAGGCTTTCGAGATAGACGATGCGAGGGCGGGTAGCGGCCGCCTGGAAAAGTCCCCCGGGATTCTGCCATCGCACATGGGGATCGTCGCCCACCGACCGCGAAAGATAGCGCGCCAAGGACATGGCATCTTCCATGTGAACCGCCATCACCCCGACCCGGTCGAGACGGGTCGAAAATGGCACCATATTCTTGGTCGAAATCACTCCCGAAGGAGGCACAATGGAAGGGAGCCCCACCTTCAAGGCGGGATCCTGAATGGAGCCTCCGGTCGAAGTCCCCTCTCCTACGACGATGGGAAAATCTTCCAAACCCACCACGTGGGCGGTGCCCGAGGAAGAACCGCCCACGTCGAGTCCGGGACGCCGCGGATGCGGGATATAGCCGAAATGCGCGTTCATCCCGGAACCGCCGTTGGCGGCCGCGACCATTCCGACGGGAATGGGAATAGCGCCGTAATCGAGCAAAGTGGTGACGGCGGGGCTGGCATCGACGCCCACCACTCGGCCGGTCTTCGATCCCATCTGCATGACGCCGTCCACGTCCGGAAAGAGATCTTTCACGGCCACGAAGACGCCCTCCAAGGGGCGGGCCGTCCCATTTTCGAAACGCCGGTCGCTTTCCGCCGCAAGCCTCTCGAGGTGGGCTCGCAGGGGGCCGCGATCGATGGGACGAGGGAAAATGGCGCCGTTTTGCACGACAGGATGCTGAAAAATGGCGGACAGCAGGCCGGTCGGAGAAACTTCGCCCGAACCGTAGACTTCGCGTAAGCGGGAGAGATTGTATCGGGCGATCTCAGCCCCCTGCTCGAGGCTGAGATGGTGTGCCCCTTCCTGGAAACGCACCGCGGGTAGCGCCTGAGGAGCCTCCAGATTTTCGCCCTGGAAGGCCTCTTGCCCATTGGCGCGGCGTAAGGAGCTTTTGGGCAAGGGGCTAAGCTCCTGCGCCGCGCGCAATAAGCGCTCAACGAGCAGTAAATCATTGTTGCCTTGGCGGATAAAAGCGCGCTCGGCCGCGGGCGAGAGTTTCGGCAATCCCTGATCGACCCGCCGCAAGACGAGTTCCCGAAGCGCCGGATCTTGATAATGGGCCTCGGTTAATTCCTGGCTAAGCGCGGGGCCAAGGTTGAAATTTCGGTTGCCCCGGCCAGCCCGGTAAAGCTGAACGCTCACGGCGGGAGACACATCCATTGCCAATGCCAAGAACAAGGAAGAGATGCTCGGTGGCTGCCCTTCCCCTTGATTTCCGGAAAGATAATGCCGCACTCCCAGGCCGAATTTTCCGAGGCCCACCGCCGCGGATCCGTAGAGCAAGCCATGGGAGGTCCATTGGCCGCCTCGGCTCAAGAGCAGTCGCTGCCAACCCGCTAGGCCCGTTTGAGAACGCGCATACTGCACCCAAATCTCGGGATCCTGGATCGCTCGGCGAACGGCGTCTCCGCGCATATAGGCCACCGTATTCGCTTCGCTGCGACTGAAACCCTGCGCCAAAGCCGCTTCGCGCGACATTAAGTAAGTGCGCGCCCCCAAGCCAAAACTAGCCGCTCCGACGCCGACGCCCAAGGCCCCTAATGCCCAACCAGACACGAAAAGTCCGTCTTCAAAAGTGGAATGCCGTCCGTTTTGATAATCTCCCGTCAGGAGTCTTCCACCAGCGGCCCAAACTTCCGGAGCCTGCCGCGCGAGAAGATAGCCGCCGGAGGCCAAGAGGGTCCCGGCGACCGTGGGATGAGACAGGAGATGGATCCCTCCCGCGGCCAGGGGACGAAGGGGTCGCAGATAAGAACAGAAAATCGTCGCCAATCCTAAAACCGCGCCCGTGTGGCTAATCCCCCCGGCCACTTGATCGAAATTGGATCCGCTCAACCAATACTCCGCACGGGTTCCAAAGTTGCCCTGCCCGCGCATCGCATCCAGCCGCTCGCGGGCTCGCGTCGCGAAGGCCGGCGCGACCTGTGGCAGAATTCCAGCACGGCCGGCGAATCCATAAAGCGCCTCAAGCAAGTCCTGGGGATCCCGCTCGACGGAGAGAGAAAGAATTTCGTCGATGGCCGAGCGCCCGAGACGTTCTTCCAAAGCGTTTTGCTTGGGACGGGGAAGCCGCTGATAAGCTTGGCTCAGGGAAAGATCCGGATTTTCCTGAAGCGAGCGGCTAAGGCCAATATCCGACTGTCCGGCTTCCATCCATCGGGCCAAGAATAATTTCGGAGAAAAAGAATCAGGATTCGCCGAAGAGGAAAACGTCGGCGGGCGAACTCCTTGCGGAAGCAAGGGAAAGAATGGACGGCGTTGTATTCCAGGCGGAGACAAAAATGGACCCCTTTACAAAATTCCTCACGATGTCTCTCCCTCGAATCGCTGAGCGCCGCCCCTCGAAAAGGCGGCCTCTGCCTCTAGACAATCCAACATTCGTGCCAGATTAAATAAGAAGGAATTTCAGGGGTTTAGCTAATGACGGGAAAGGCGCGCCAGGCGCGGTTTTAAGCGCCTGTCCAGAAAGTGGGCATGAGCAGGCGTCGAAAAACGCCTCGATTGGAGTCAGAAATCAAGCGATTAGCCGCGATGGCCTGCTTATTTTTTTGGTTTGAGTTGCCCGCGCAAATCGGCCAAAGCCGCAAAGGCATTGTTAAAGACGGGTCTCGGAGGGGCTGCTTGCCGCCGCTGCGGAGGCCCTTGATCCCGGCGACCGCCACCCCCGCCTCGTCGATCGTCGCGCCTATCGTCGCGTTGTGGCCTGCCGCCCCCGCCTTCCGAACGGCGAGGACGCTGACCTTCAACCGGCCCACGACCTTCGAGCGCTTCTTTGATGGAAAGGGAAATCTGCTTCTTGTCGAAGTTGACCTCGAGAACCTTCACGGTGACTCGATCCCCGGGGCTGACCACTTCCCTGGGATCCTTCACGAACTTTCGGGCCAATTGGGAAAGGTGGACCAAGCCATCCTGGTGCACGCCGACATCGACAAAGGCGCCGAAATTGGTCACATTGGTGACGATGCCCGGGCAGATCATGCCGACCTGCAGGTCTTTCACCTCGTGGATATCGTCTCGATAGCTGAAGGGAATGAAGGTCTCGCGTGGATCGCGACCGGGTTTCTCGAGTTCACGAACGATGTCCTCGAAGGTGAAGGCGCCAACCTCTTCTTTAAAAGTACCTTCCTGTTTGACCAATTCCGCTCCGGCTCCAAGAAAATCTTTCAAATCTTTGCCCAGCTTTTGCCCCAGGCCTTCCAAGAGCGGGTAACGCTCGGGATGGACGCCGGTGTTGTCGAGGGGATTTTCCGATTCGGGAACCCGCAAAAATCCCGCGGCCTGTTCGAAGGCCTTTTGGCTGAAACGAGGCACCTCGAGCAATTCTTGGCGGGACTTGAACAGGCCTTTCACCCCTCGAAAATCGACGATGGCTTTCGCGAGGCCGGGACCGATGCCAGCGACGTGGGCCAAGAGATGCATGGAGGCCGTATTGAGGTTGACGCCGACTTGGTTGACGCAGGATTCGACGACGTGTTCGA
>JAIOPF010000155.1 GCA_021414045.1 Deltaproteobacteria bacterium
CGCGGCACTGGCGGAGAACGAGACGAACTTCACCGAGAAGATCCATTGTCCTGGGTATTACATGTTCGGCGGACGGCGCTGGGGCTGCTGGAACAAAAAAGGTCACGGTACCGTCGACCTGCATCAAGCGCTGGTCAGTTCCTGCGACGTTTATTTCTACAAGATGGGCGAGCGGCTTGGGCCCGATCGCCTGGCGCATTACGCGAAGCTGCTGGGATTGGGGCAGAAGACCGGCGTGCTCTCCGATTCGGAACGCGAAGGCCTGATTCCCACTCGCGAGTGGAAGGAGAGGGCCCGCAAGGAAAAGTGGGCGCCAGCCGACAGCTTGGGGATAGGAATCGGACAAGGCTTCGATCTAGTGACGCCGATACAAAACGCCCTGATGATTTCCCGCTTCGCGAACGGCGGGAAAAATATCGCGCCCCATCTCTTGCTGGCCAAGGTGGACGAAGCGGGCGAGAGCCACCCGGTTCCCGTCGATAGGCCGGATTCCCTGCCTTGGGGGATCACCTCCAAGGATTACGGCCAAATCAAGCAGGCCTTGATCGACGTCGTGGGCGGGGCCGGGGGAACCGGCGGAAAGGCCAAGGTCAGCGGTTTCACGGTGGCGGGAAAAACGGGTACTGCCCAGGTCGTCGGAAATGATACCAAGGGCTAGGTGGCGAAAGGGGTGAAGACGGGCGATCATGCCTGGTTCGTCGCCTTCGCGCCGGACGAGGATCCCGAGATCGCCATCGCCGTCATGGTCGAGCATGGGGGTCACGGCGGTTCGGTCGCGGCTCCGATCGCGCAAAAGGTCATGGAAGAATATTTCAAGGGTCGTTCCCCGGAGAACGCGAAAAAGGCCGTCACCCTTGAGTCGGCGAAACCTGAAACGAGGAAAAAGGGAAAAAGGAAACCGCGTTAAAGATGTCTTCCAAGCCCCGTAAATTATTTTATCTCTTTCCCTGGCATCTCCTGGCGGTGCTTCTCTTGCTGCTCGCGGCCGGCTTGGTGAATCTCTACAGCGCCTCGGCGGGGGCCTCGGGGACGCTTTCGAATTACTTCCATTCGCAGTTGGTCTGGACCGGCATCGGATTGGCGCTTCTCTTGCTGATGTTGGGATTTCATTATCGTCTTTTGCTCAGCGCGGCCGTTCCGATTTACGTCGTCAGCCTCGTCCTGCTCGCACTGGTCATCGTCATGGGCAAGGCCTCCGGTGGCCAGAAGAATTGGCTAGTCCTGGGGCCGTTGCGCCTCCAGCCCAGCGAGTTCGCCAAATTGGCGGTGGTCTTGATGCTGGCTCGGTATTTTCAGGGTTTGCCGGTTCGGGCGAAGCGGGTCTTTCGGGATTTTATTCCCGCGATTGGGATCGTGCTTTTGCCCATGGCCTTGATCCTCGTCGAAAAGGACCTCGGTTCCGCGCTCTTCTTCGCGCTGATAGGCGGAACTTTTTTATTCATCGCCGGCCTTCCTTATCGATTCATCGTGGTGGCCTTGGTCTTGGCTTCGCTAGGTGGAGCCGCGGCCTACAAGTATTTCTTGAGCGACTATCAGCGCGATCGCATTCAAACTTTTCTCCATCCCGAGCGGGACCCGCGGGGCAAAGGCTACCATCTCGTGCAGTCGAAGATCGCCGTGGGTTCCGGACGCCTGGTCGGGAAGGGCTTTCTCAAGGGCGACCTGAACAAATTCAAATTCCTGCCCGAGCGGCACACGGATTTCGTCTTTCCGGTCTTGGCGGAAGAGTGGGGATTCTTGGGAGGGGTCGCGGTCTTGTCCGGTTTTCTGCTGTTGCTGTTCATGATGCTGCAGGGCGTGGTTTCCTTGCTGTTCTGGCAGGTCGCCATCAATCTGGGGGGAGTTTTGGGTTTGATGCCATTGGCCGGCGTGACGCTGCCGTTTTTTAGCTACGGAGGTTCGGCCTTGCTGAGTTCGATGCTCGCGGTGGGCGTCGCCTTCAATGTCTTGATGCGGCGCTACATGTTCTAAAAAAAAGAGCCCCTCACGCCATCCGCGGAGGGGCCCTGATTCAAAAACTACAGGGACTTTTGGACGAATTGGTCCAGGGTCGGCTTGGGAACCGAGCCCACCAATTGATCGACGACTTTTCCGCCCTTGACGATGAGCAAGGTGGGGATCCCGCGGACGCCGTATTGAGCGGGCGTATCGGGATTTTCGTCGACGTTCATCTTGAAGACCTTCAGCTTGCCTTGGTTTTCTTCGGCGAGCTGGTCGACCAGGGGGCCCAGGGCGCGGCAGGGGCCGCACCATTCGGCCCAAAAATCGATGAGGGCGGGGGTGTCGGAACCGAGCACCTCGGTCGCGAAATTGGCATCGGTTGCAATCTTGACGTGGGGACTAGCCATGAAAATTTTCCTCCTTGTTGATGAACGTCATTTCAGTCATTAATCCCCCTAAAGATGGAAATGCAAGGGTTGTTTGGCAAGGCTCGGGCACAAATATCGACGGATAACCGTGAAAAACTTCAAGCTCATATTCGGCGGATCGCTGGTCGTCTTCATGTTGCTGATGGCGCTTTTGGCGCCGATTCTGCCCATTCCCTCCCCGGACGTTCCGGACATGGCGGGCGAATTGCGCGGACCTTCGGTGACGCATCTCCTGGGGCAGGATGAAGAGGGCCGCGACGTCTTGGCGCGGGTCATTTATGGAGCGCGACTTTCGCTCTTGATCGGTTTCGTGACCGTCGCCCTCTCGATGAGCCTGGGCACCGTCGTGGGAATGATGGCCGGGTATTTCGGGGGCAGGGTGGATGAAGCCTTCGTCTTCGTCAGCGACATCTTCATGGCCTTTCCCTCCATCTTGCTCATCATTGCCCTGGCGGCCTTCATGCCGCCCTCGATTCTCAATATTATTTTTGTGCTCTCCGCCGTCGGTTGGGTTTCTTACGCGCGCATCGTGCGCGGCCAGGTCCTCGCCTTGCGCGGGGTGGAATATGTCCAAGCCGCCCAGGTCCTTGGCTTCGGCAGCCCGCGGATCTTGGCGAGGCATATCTTTCCCAATATACTCGGTCCGGTGATCGTGAACGCGACGCTCAGCATCGCGGGCGTGATCATCGCCGAGACGACCCTGTCCTTTTTGGGCATAGGCTTGCCCCAGGGGACGCCTTCTTGGGGCGGTATGCTCGACGCGGGGGTGGCTTTCTTATTGGTCGCGCCTCATCTCTCGATCGTGCCGGGCGTCGCGATCATGACGGCGGTTTTGGGTTTCAACTTTTTAGGAGACGGCCTGCGCGATCGCTACGACGTGCGGCACTGAAAAAATATGGGCGCTATCGAAGATCTGAAAAAAACCGTGGGTTCCCTGCTCGTGATCGGCTTCGAGGGACACCGCCTCACCGATTCGGCCGCGAATTTTCTGCAGCAGTGGGACTTGGGCGGCGTCATCCTTTTCAAGAGGAATCTCGAATCCTTTGAGCAATTGCGGGAGCTCAACGCCGCGATCTACGCGGCGGCCCAGCGGCCGCCCATCGTCTCGGTCGACCACGAGGGCGGGCGGGTTTTTCGTTTGCCCGAGCCATTCACCGTTTTTCCGCCGATGCGCCGCGTGGGCGATTATTGCGGAAAGGCGGGCGAGGAGCTTGCCGCCGAGGAAGTCGGCCGCGTCTTCGCTCGCGAGCTGCGCGCCGCTGGTTTCAATCTCGATTACGCGCCCGTTTTGGATGTCGATAGCAATCCCCAAAATCCCATCATCGGCGACCGCGCCTTCGCTGACGAGCCGGAGCGGGTCGCCGCGACGGCCCTGTCTTTCCTGCGTGGCTTACAGTCCGAGGGAGTGATGGGCTGCGGGAAGCATTTTCCCGGACACGGCGATACCCACGAGGACTCTCACCTCACCTTGCCGAAGGTGGAAAAGTCGCGGGCGGAACTTGAGGACTGCGAGTTCAAGCCTTTCGCCATCGCCGCCAGGGCCGATATTCCCATGCTGATGACGGCCCATGTCCTGTATCCAGCTCTGGACGCGGATTGGCCGGCCACCCTTTCGGAGAGGATTCTGACCGGAATCCTGCGCCGGGAAATGGGCTACGGTGGTCTGATCATTTCGGACGATTTTTTCATGAAGGGCATCGCGGCCCAATGGCCCATCGAAGAGGCCGCAGAGCGATTTTTAAGGGCAGGGGGCGATTTAGTATTGCTCTGCCACCAAGAGGCCGTTCAACGACGCGTTGCGGCGCATTTGGTCCATGTGGCGGAGCGGGATTTGGGTTTTCGCGCCCTTCTTGAAGAAAAATCCCAAAAAATGAACGCCTTTAGGAGCCGTTTGGCCACCGGAATCGAGGCCTCCGCCTTCCAACTTCCCTCGGAAAAGCATCGAGAAATCGCGCTTCGCTTCTAGGGCGAGGGATTTCGCTATGTGCTGAAAAATCCAGCGCTTGCGCAACATTGACGGATGCCCGCGGCGATAATAGACTTGGACAGGAACCCGTCTGCCTTTAGACTAGGGTACCTTTTTGGAGATTTTTCATGGCTGTAGGCGGTGCAACAGGTCCAGGCGGTCAACCGGTCGATACCGGATCCCCTCCCCCGGGAGGTCCCGATGCTCCTCCGGGCGGAGCTTCAGGCGCGCCTCCGGCTGGACCTGGCGGTGCGGGTGACGGAGCAGCGCCTCCGGGCGGAAATGATTTCGGCACTTTCGACGGAATGGTGGATACGGGAGAGTTTTTGGATATGGCCTCCGCCGAGGCCAATCTTACCAACGACGTAGGCGCCCAAAATCTTCTCAATCAAATTCGTTTGAACACCGTCAGCCAAGAAGGCAGCGCCGGCGCCACCGTCAGTCAGGGCATGGCCGAAGGCGCTTCCGAGCACGCGTCCGCGATGGCGGACACCCATACCGATCGTTTTACGGACGCGCGCGAATTGGAAGCTCGGGGCGAGGTTCGCGGGTCCATCCGCGACGCGCTCGCTAGCGGGGACCAAAAAGAATTGATGTCGCTATTTTCCCGCTTCAGCTCCTCCCCAAGGGGCAGCGGCAGCGGAAATCCCGCGAAAGGCGCCCCTAACCCGAATGCGCCAAATCCCGCGAATCCTGGTGCCGCCGGTCCCATGGCGCCACCACCGGGAGGCCCTACAGGTGGACGAGCCGAGGGCGGTCCGCCCGCGAATCCTCCGCTAGTCCCGAATGCTTCAGGTTCTTTAGGGCAACTGACTCAGCCTCGTCTGGCTAATCTTTCCGGTCGCATTTCCAGCATGCCCGAGGGCACGCCGAAGACCCAAGCCCAGCAGCTGGAAACCCGACTTCGGGCCGCATTGGCCGCTTCTCCTCCCGATCATGAAGCGGCTCAAGCGGCGCTCGATGGCTTGGCCGCAATGGGTATCGAGATGGGCGAAACGGACGAGCCGGATGCCCTGGAAAGCCGAGAAGGCACCGACGCCGCTACGGACGGAGATGGAGAAGAAGGCAGGACGCGGGACGGTATGTCCCGCGAGGGCGGCGGCGCTCCCCGTCGCGTGGCTCGCACTTTTACCAGCGACGATTTGAGCCGCAGCGTGACGGTTTTCGCGAGCGGTGAGCGCGGCGGCAACGCGGACGGAGAAGACCACCTGACGCGCATGGGTACTGGACTGCGAGTGATCTGTGGCGGTCGAGGCACGGATTTCGCGACGCGAGTCGCCACGGACGGCGCCGTGCGTGGGACTTATGCGGAAGACGACTCCGGAGGCGACGGTACGGGCGGAGGCGGATCTTCCGGAGACGGCAGCGTGGCCTTCGGAGGACTGGTCGATGGAGACGGTTCTTTAGCGGCTGGAGGATATCGTCTCGATACCGCGGCCGCGGGGCTGGGTGGATCCTACGGAGTTCGCACCTCCGACGGAAGATTCATTCCCCAATGGCTGGCCCTGAGCGAACATGGCGGCTTGCCGCCGGGCGTGCGTGCGGCGGTGGCCAGGGATGCGGGCCTTAGAACGCGTTTCGGGGCCGAGTCCGTTTCGGGGGCTAGGGCCGGGGTTACAGGAGATCTCTACGCCGGCGCGAGGTGCTAGCGCATTGACGCGCTTTCGGGCGCAACATGAAGCTATTTTCGATCCGAGAATAAGCAGTAAACTGGGTGTTTCTGGAGGAAACGTATGACTTGGACCCCCCTAGGACGAGGTTCTGACAATAATTTTTACTACCGCAACGGCGATCAGTGGTTCAGCAACCCCACGGAACTTCAAGACCTAAGCGGTAGCGGTTCGGCTCCAGGCATCAATGACGAAGCTACGGCTGTTGCTGGGGCCCATCCCGATGCCGTGCACACCGGGACCATGCCCGAATCGAGTTGGCCTAGCGTCGAAGGCTGGACCCGGAATTACAACAGCACCGACGGGAGCTGCGCTTATACGCGCCCCGGAGCTAGCGGCGGGCCGGAAATCCGACGTACTTTTCCCCCCGGAAACCAAGCGGGAGTCCGCGCCGATCTCGCCACGAATTCCGGCGTGCCGCCGGCGGCTCCGGGACCTGCACCCGTCAACGAGATGCCGGTCTACGCCCCTCCCGGAGGGTTTTCGGCTCCGCAATGGTTCATGAGCTCTCCTGCCGCTTCGCGGCTGACCGCAGCAGGTATTGATCCGGCGGCTTATTTCTCGGCCACCCGTGGAGACCAATACGGCACCGCCGGCACCGGCCGAACCAACTATCTCAATGGCATCGGTAATACTCCTGCCGGAAGCTCCGGAGATGCCGACCTGAGAAACCGAATGGCGACGGGGACCGCGGATCGCTATTTGGATTATTATCGTAGTCAAGGCGTCGAGGTCAGCGTGGCGTATAATAACTTACGATCGCGCGGTATTCTGGCCGAGGGAGCCGCCACGCCCCCCGACTGGGGCCATCAAACGGCTTTGGGGCCCGATGACGTGCCTCATACGGGTTCGGGTGCCAGTTCCGTCTCGACCGTCACTCCTCAGGCTTGCAACGGGAATTTGGCTGAACTGGAATCCATGCGCGGCGCCGGGTTGGGCGCAAATCCCGCAGCTCGCACTGATCGCGTTCGTGAGGATACCGCGCGGCTCAATCTCACCAACGGTTGGGTGGACCGGATGGCCGCACAACCGGGTTGGACCCGGGAGAGCGCCCGAGCCGTTTTACGCAACATGGATCCTCCCTTGCTGGGCACCAACGGACGCATCACGAGTTTTGATACCAATGCGGCGGCTCATCGTCTTTACGATGTTCCCGCGGACACTCGCGTCGACGGAACGCATGACTTGCCTCCAGGCTCCGCGTTGCGCACCCCGACCATGGGTGGCATCGCCTTGCGTCCCGATCAACCGACGCCCCCCCCGACTCCGGGCGTGACGCTTTCGCCTTTGGCCGCGGGTTTTGTCCGCGCCCGGCCTCCCACCGGCCCTGCCGGTGTGGCTCCGGGTGGAAGTCCCGGAGCGCCAGTCGGCTCTCCTACCGGCACCGGAGGTTTCGTTGTTGGCTCGCCGGCGGCGCCCGGAGGTTCCGCGACCATCGTCGGTCCCAACGGACAACCGATCACCCTTCCGCCGGGCGTGGCGGTCTCGCCGGAATTTTTGGCGGATTTGAATGCGGGCTATGGCATGGCTTTGGCCACTCAGGGAGCCGCGGGCGCCGCGCCCGGGAGTCCGGGAGCAACGGGTTCTCGCTTTGTTTCAACCGGTTCGGCGACGGGCTCGCCTCCCGCCTATTCTGGGGAAGGACCCGTGACCTCCGATATCACTCCTGCGGCTTCCGGAACGCCAGAAGCGACGGCCTTGAGCGCCGAGGCCGATCGCATGGCGGCCGTTGGTTTTTCGCCGGCCGAGATTTCCGAGTATCAGCGGCAATCGAGAAATCGCCTCGGTCGCGAACGAAGCGCCGACGAGATCGGGCACAGCTTCACCGCCGACGGCGGCGGCGCCATCCCGGCCGATCAGCGTGCCGGTGTTCTGACTTCCACCCGCGCTGGAATGCGCACTTACTTGGTGCAAGAGGGCGCCGACGGCATTCGCCGCATGGATCCGAGCATCTCCAATGAAGATGCTTTGCTCATGTCCGAGCAGATGTACCGTGAACGCTCCGGGACCGGCAGCACCGGCACCTCCGGAGTCAGCCCGGACGCGACGCTGGATCAGATGCTCACCCATCGCAGTGAAGTCGGCGCTGACTTGCGCTACGCGGGAATGGCCGGGCATCCGGAACGCATGACTGCCTTGCGCGAACGGACGAATACCCACGAAGAGAATGCTTTCTACGAAGCCGCCCGCGCCTCGGTTCCGGCGGGCGACCGCGCCTTTTACGGAAATACCCCAGAAGGGCGTCGTAACTTGCGTCTCTACATGGTCAGTCGCGGAGGTGATGGCATTTTCAACAGCCCCAGCGGCATGCGTCGTCTGCGCTTGAATGCCGAAGGCACCGGGCCGGACTCCGGTCTCGGCACGAGTCTGCATAATTTTAAGTCAGGCGAGGGCGCTACGGGATCGGCTTCCCGAGGCGCTTTGGAAGGCCGTTTGAGCACGGCGGGCGGAGGCAGTTCGGAGCGTCCGGACTTCGCGTCCATTCCCGGCCTCACCGGCGCCGCCCGCGCCCAGGCTGAGGTGAACTGGTTGCAAACTCAGAATAGCCAAGCTCACGATGACGCAGTTCGGCTTCGCGATCATACCTGGAATCTCGAACGCTATGGGATGGAAGTTCGGGACCGACGGCAGGATACCGCCGTGACCCAGGCTTTTCAGTATGCGATGGATCGCCAGCATAACCGGGATCAGAGGGAGTTGGCGCGCGAGCAAAACCTTAATCAATTGACGAATCAATTCGCCAATCAAGGCATGCAACTGATGCAGTCGCAGATTCAGCAGATGAACCAGTTGACGTTGCAGCAGCTGCAGGCGATGAACCAGATCACCCAGGGTTTGATCCAGCAAGGCACGCCCAAGCCCTTCGACATCGTCATGGGCATGCTGCAAGGCGGCCGCCGCTAGGCGCCGAGCTTCTTCGCTAATTCTCCGGAGGCATCCAGGGCCATGAGCTCTTGGTATCCCCCGATCAATTCTTCACCAATGAAGATCTGCGGGACCGTGCGCCAGCCGGTGCG
>JAIOPF010000156.1 GCA_021414045.1 Deltaproteobacteria bacterium
TGAATTGGCGGCCATGGTTTCCAAGGAAATTCCCAAAGTCGTGGCGGGTACCTTCGGGGCTCTTTCGAGCTTCGCGGCTTCGGACGAGGATAAAATTATCCAAAACCTCGCCCCGCTCCTCGAATCCTACCGCCTGCTGGAACAGGGAAATATTCAAGATGCCCTGCCTTTCCTCGAAATCGTGCGCAGCAATGGTTTCAAGGAATACGGAGACGGGGACGAGACCAAGGGACGCGATCGTTTTCTCAAGGGATTGGAGTGGGTCAAATCCCAAGCCAAGGAAATCGAGAGATTGCACAAGGAAGCCAAGCTTCTGCTGCGCGAGGGCAAGGAATCCGAGGCCGCTCCCAAAATTCAAGAGGCCAACGGTATTGCCGACAACGTCCAAAAAACTTTCTTTGATGGATTGCCCAATGGATTGATGGATGCCCACCGTCTCCTAAAGATGGATGCAAGGTTCCGTATGAGTCGTGCCAATCTGGCCATTTTGGCCTTGATGAAAAAGGAAATTCAAAGTTCGCGTTCGTCCAAGGTCGAAGAATACACGAATACCTGGTCCGTGGCTTGGAGATCCATCCCCTACGGGATCAAGGCCGTGATCGGCTCCCATGAGTCAAAATTCGACGACATCAATGCCGAAACCGCCAAGTCCCTGGACTTGGTCGACGAGATCGAAAGAAAGATCGATCGAGGAGAAGCCGAATCGATCAGGGAGGCCCTGCAACAAATCCAAGACCAGGGCTCCGATCCATTGAAGACAAGCGCGAGGGAATTCGATGAATCCTGCGGCCCCATCTTGAAGGGACTTATCCAGTATGTCGGGGACGCCAAACCCAACGAGGGGGTCGAGCAAGCCTTGTTGATGGGGGCGAAAACCTTCAGCGGATTTCTTGCCAATGAAGAGATTACTTCAACCATCTATGGAATTGTCCAATTTTACTCCCGAAACTCCGGAAACCGAAAATTGGCCGGCGAAAACCTGAAAGTCGAAAAAATGCCGACCTATGTCAGAGAACAAATCGAGGTCCAAGGTCCGTCCCCCGCTTTATGAGCCACAGTCAAATAAATTTTGGCTACTGGCACTCCGCCAAATATGGAACCATTTGTTGGGGACATTTCAGTCGGGAGACGATTCCAGCATTTGCAGGAATTCTTCCTCGGAGAGGATCTTGATAGCGGCGCCCTTTTGCATCAAAGATTCCGCCTTGATCCATTTATTCCCTTTGTCGCGGTTTTTGTAGCCCTCGCTGCCGATGACGAGATAATCGAGATCCTTGGTCACCCCACCGGAGATTTCTCCCCCCAGCGCCTCGACTTGCTTCTCGGCGGCGCCCCGCTCCATCGCGGCCATTTTTCCGGTGAACAAGAAAGTTTTTCCGGAAAACTTGCCCTCCTTGGCAAGGCTCCGTTCGTCGAGGGTGACGAACTGAAGCAGCTTATCCACGGTCCCAGATTTTTCTCGAAGCCCATTCACCACCTCACGGGCGATGACAGGGCCGATGGTATGGATGGCGCTCAATTCTTCCTCGGAGGCCTCGCGAATCTTCTCCAAACGGCGCAGCTGTTTCGTTAAAACCTCGCTGCTGTGCTTGCCAAGCTCGGGAATGCCGAGGCTACGCAGGAACAAAGGCAAAGGCACCGTGCGATGAGCCTGGATCTGGGCGATTAATTTATCGGCGAGAATCTCCCCTACCCGCTCCAAGCTGAGCAGGTCGTCCCTTTTCAGGCGGAAGAAATCCGGCAGGTCCTCGACGTATCCCGTATCGTAGAGCTGCTCGATCATTTTGTCGCCGAAACCTTCGATCTCGAGAACGTCGACGAAGTGGCGCAACTCGCCCAGCCGAGTGCTACGGCATCCCTTGCCGTTGGTGCAGAAAAGAAAATCATCGCGCACCTCGGTAGGCGAACCACAGGAGGGACATTTTTTGGGGGCCTCGACGATTTTTTTTGTCTTCTCCAGGACTTCCTCGAGGTTGGGAATGACCCCGCCGCGCCGCATCACCAGGACCTTCGCGCCTATCGAGACTCCCATATTTTTCATCAGGCCGTAGTTGTGCAGCGAGACGCGAGACACGCTGGCCCCACTCAGGCGCGTCGGGTCGATGATTCCGATGGGCGTGATCACGCCGGTGCGGGAGACGCTCCATTCCACCTCGCGCAGGACGCTCTGTGCCGCGTCACCCTGAAATTTATAGGCGATGGCCCAACGCGGATGGTGGGAACTGGCCCCTAATCGAGTCTGATCCTCGATTTGGTTGGCCTTGTAGACGACGCCGTCCAGCTCGTAATCGAGGGAGTCGCGTTTCTTGAAATATTCCTCATAGGCGGCCTGAAGCTTTTCCGGCTGATTGGGGACCACTTCGGTGTCAATGGTCGTGAATCCCAATTTTTTGAGATGGCGAATCTTCTCGATCTCCTCCTTGAGATCCATTCCGATCAGCTCGTAGGCGAAGAAATTGAGTGAATATTCCGCGGTTTTTTTCGGATCCTTCTGCTTCAACGCGCCGGCCGCCAAATTGCGCGGATTCGCGAAATTATCCTGGTATTTTTTTTTGAAGACGGAGAGACGCATGTAGATTTCGCCGCGTACCTCGATGGGACCCTTCGCTAACCGCTCGGGCACGTCCCCGACTTCGCGAACGTTTTGCGTGATGTCGTCGCCTTTGGTTCCGTCGCCCCGCGTTTCGGAGCGGAACAATCGCCCCGTCTCGTCGTAATGGATGGCGATGGCGAGACCGTCGATCTTCGGCGAAACAACCACATCTCCCTTAAGCTTCGAGGCCCAATCGGCCAAATCTTCGACAGTGTAGCATTTGTCTAGGCTGAGCATCGGCGTGGAATGGAGCACTTTCTTGCCCGAGCCCTCGCTTAAATCCGATCCCACTTCCTCCAACACCGGAGAATCGGCTTTCAGGCGCTTGAGGCGCTCGACCAGCAAGTCGAATTCCTCGTCGCTGATCTCGGGTTTCGCCTGCTTGAAATAGAGATCGTTATGGCGACGAATGGCTTTTTCGAGTTCGGCGACGCTCATTTCCTGGAGGGGCTTCATTTTTTTCAAAACGCGAACCTCGTGACGAAAAGGCGGTCCAAATCTCCGCGTTGATTCACGCAGATCACCCTATCCCAACTGTCGATCTCGCCCTCGATCAGGGAAACCGAAACGTTGTCGATGCGGAACTTCCAGATATTCTCGGAAGGAATGCCCAAGAACTCCATGACGACGCACTTGATCCAATCGGCATGGGAGACGGCGAGCACGGTTTGGTCGGCATGTTCCCGCTGCACTTGCCGGACAAATTCCATCGCTCTATCCCTGACCTGGTACAGAGTCTCTCCGTTAGGTGCGACGGGGGTATCGAGGCGTTTAAAATATGGGGTGTAATCCGGCAAGGTGCGAACCTCTTCGAAGGTCATCCCAACCCAATCCCCGTAATGGATCTCTACCAGGCGATCATCATACTTCGGCTTGATCCCGCGATCTTCAGTGAGAATCTGCGCTGTCTCACGGGCCCGGCAAACTGACGAACTATAGACCGCGTCGACCCCGAATCGAGCTAAACCCTCCTTAAGGCTCAAGGCCTGCAGGCGGCCGGTCTCATTCAGCCCTATTTCTTGGCGTCCCATGATGCGCCGGTCGCGGTTCCAGTCGGTCTCCCCGTGGCGCACTAATAGCAGTTTTAGCATGCCCCCATTTAACTAAGGGCGCCCCGGCGAAGAAAGGAAAAATTTTCTTTTCAGAAATTCCCAAAACATGGTCAGATGAAGCATGCTGCAAATCCAACGCCAAGTTTTACCCAACGGTTTGACCCTTCTTCTCCTCGAAACGCATCAAGCCCCCGTGGTCGCGATCAATATCTGCGTCCGGGTAGGCTCCCGTTACGAAACGGACCAAGAGGCCGGCATTTGCCACCTCATCGAGCACATGCTGTTCAAAGGCACGGAACGCCTGGGGCCCGGGGAAGTCGCTAAGAAGATCGAAGCCAGCGGAGGCGACGTCAACGCCTACACCAGCTTTGACGAAACCGTTTACCATTGCACCTTGGCCAGCCGGCATTTCGAGGCGGGCCTCGAAATCCTTTCCGACGCCGTCCTCAACTCCACCTTCGATCCCGAGGAGCTGTCCCGCGAAAAAGAAGTTGTTATCGAGGAAATCCTCCGCAGCAAGGACAGTCCGGGCAAGGTCCTCTCCGAGGCGATGTTCGAGAAGGCCTTCCCGAACCACAATTACGGGCGCCCCATCATCGGCTTCAAAGAGACCGTCCAGGGCTTCCCCCGCGAAAAAATCGTCGACTTCTATCGCTCGTGGTACGTCCCCGAAAACATGGTGGTGATCGTCGCGGGCGATTTCAAGACCGAAGCGACCCAAAAGCGCTGCGAAAAAATCTTCGGCGGCCTCCCGGGGACGCCTTCTCCCAAGGGCGAATCTTCCGTCGAAACCCCGCAAAAAGAACCTCGCTCGGTGGTGCTGACGAATCCCATCCAGGGCAGCACCATGATGATGGGATATCATGTCCCGGCACTCGATCACGAGGACATCCCGGCGCTGGATATCCTCAGCCACATCCTGGGCGAGGGAGAAAGCTCCCGCCTCGAGCTCAAAATCAAAGAGCGCCAAGGGCTCGTGAATTCGGTCTACTCCTACGTCTATTCCCCGGCCGATCCCGGTCTCTTCGCGGTGGGATACAACCTGCCGGAGAAAAACCTGCCCAAGGCTACCCAGGCCATCGCCGAGGAAATTTACCAGTTTCAGGATAAAAAGCTCGATCACGACGAACTGGCCCGCGCCAAGATCAACATCAAAAGCGACGCCGTCTACGAGAAGGAAACCGTCGAGGGAGTGGCGCGAAAATACGGCTATTTCGAGACCATCCTGCGTCGCTATCAAGTCGACGAGCACTATTACCAAAAGATCGACGCCGTCGGACCCGACGACGTCCGCGAAGTCGCCGCGAAATACCTCCGCCCCGAGCGCCTGAATATCGGGCTCATCTATCCCCAAGATTCCAAGCGCAAGATCCAGGCGAAGGACCTGTTGGATTGGGCAAAACCCAAAAAGCCGGCCAAGGCCGCCAAGAAAAACGACAGCGCGGAAGTCCACTACCTCAAGCTCAAAAACGGTCTCCGCTTGATCTTGAAGGAAAACAACAATGTCGGTACCGTTGTCATTCGCACCGCCCATCTTGGCGGACTTAGGGCCGAAACGAAGAAGAATAACGGCATCCACGGCTTCTTGGCCCAGCTCTGGGGCAAATCCACGGTGCAACTCAGCGCCGAGGACATGGCCCGAGAAGTCGAGATGATCGCCGGGAGCATTCAAGCTTACAACGGCCGCAACGTCAGCGGAATGAAGGCCGACTTCCTCAGCGAAAAAATGCGCGACGGCGTCCAGCTGTTTCTCGACGCCTTCCTCCACCCCCGTTTCGACAAGCAAGAAATTGAACGGGAACGCCAAAATATCCTCGAGGCCCTGAAGCGCGAGGAAGACCAGTTGGCCGGCTTGGCCTTCAAGGCCTTCCAGCAAGCCCTCTTCCCCAAGCACCCCTATGGAATGTCCATGCTCGGCACGGCCGCCACGGTGAAGCGCTTCACCCGAAAGGATTTGGTCAAGGCCTTCGAGGACAATCTCGATCCGAGCCGAATGGTCATTTCTGTCGTTGGCGATTTCGATTGGGAAACCATGGCCGGCCTATTGCGTCCCGCCCTGGAATCCATTCGCGGGAAACGCAAGGGCTTCAAGATTCCAAAGAAGGATCCTGCCCCGAAGAAGATCCAGACCCTCGAAAAGGTGAAAGACAAATTCCAGGCCCACTTGGTCTTGGGTTTTCAAGGCGTCAGCTTCGCCGACCAAGACCGTTACGCCTTGGACGTGCTCAACAACATCCTCGCGGGGCAAGGGGGACGTCTCTTCCTCGAATTGCGGGACAAGCTCTCGCTGGCCTACTCCGTGACCTCCTTGAGCCAAGAAGGCATCGAACCGGGGTATTTTGGCGTCTACATCGCCACCGAACCCCGCAAGGTCGCCACCGCGATCGAGG
>JAIOPF010000152.1 GCA_021414045.1 Deltaproteobacteria bacterium
AACGCTCACTTAGGAAAACCAAGGCAAATATATAAAAAATAAAGAAAATTTAAGCTAAACCGAATGGACGGCCTTGGACAAAGAGGAGACCAGCTTTTTAGCCTTAGCGAGTCCCTGAGCAGGGCTACCGCTGGCAAAGCAATCGACGATGGCGGACCCGACGACGACCCCGTCGGCCAGCTTTGCCACTTCCCGGGCCTGTTCGGGAGTCTTGATCCCGAAACCCACGCAGACCGGAAGCCGTCGGCCCTTCATGACGAGATTCAGTTGGTCTTTGAGTTTGGGCTGAGACTTGATGGCCCCGCCCGTGATGCCGGTGAGAGAAACGTAATAGGTAAAGCCCGAGCCCTTCTTGCGGACCAAATCGATGCGCTTGCGGTCGCTGGTCGGCGCCAATAGATAGATCAAAGACACGCCATTTTGCTCGGCGGCCCGGCGAGTCTCTTCGCCCTCTTCCGGCGGCAGGTCGACCAAAAGCATCCCATCGACCCCCGAACCCTTGGCGTCTTCGAAGAAGGAAGAAATGCCGTATTGCAGGAGCGGATTAAAGTATCCCATGAGCAAAATCGGCAGCTGGCTCTTCTTCCGGATGGCTTCGACCGCCTTCAAGACTCCCTTGAGACTTGCCCCGGATTTCAACGCTCTTTCATTACTTTTTTGAATCACCGGCCCGTCGGCCATGGGGTCGCTGAAGGGCATGCCCAGCTCGAGGATATCCACCCCCGCTTCTTCCAGGGTCCAGGCGACCTGAGGGGTAAACTTGAGGTTGGGATCCCCAGCCGTGACAAAAGCCACCATCGCCTTGCGGCGGGCCTTCTTGAGTTCGTCGAAGCATTGTTCGATGCGGTTTTTCACAGGCTCACCTTCTTGACCTTGGCGATGGTTCCCATGTCCTTGTCGCCTCGGCCGCTTAAATTCACGACCACGAGCCGGCCTTTTTTCACCCGCTTCAAATAGGCGATGGCGTGGCTGCTCTCGAGCGCCGGGAGAATGCCTTCGTGGCGGGTCAATAGATCGAAGCCTTCCATGGCCTCATCGTCGGTGACGGGAACATAGCGCGCCCTGCCCTGCTCATAAAGAAAGGCGTGCTCGGGACCGACGCCGGGATAATCGAGTCCGGCGCTGATCGAATGCGTTTCCATGACCTGGCCCGCGCTATCTTGAAGCAGGTAAGATTTTTGTCCATGTAGGACGCCGACTTTTCCGGCAACCAAGGTCGCCGCATGCTTGCCGCTTTTAACCCCATTGCCCGCGGCCTCGACGCCGACCAATTCGACGCTGGTGTCGCGAATGAAGGGATAAAAAAGCCCCATCGCGTTCGACCCGCCGCCGACGCAAGCCACGACTTCGTCGGGCAGGCGCCCTTCGGCCTTGAGAATCTGACGCCTCGCCTCTTCGCCGATGATCTTTTGGAAATCGCGGACCAAAAGCGGGTAAGGATGGGGGCCAGCCACCGTGCCGATGCAATAATAGGTATTGCCGATATTGGTGATCCAATCACGAAGGGCCTCGTTCAAGGCGTCCTTCAGCGTGGCCGAACCGCTCGTTACGGGAATTACTTTGGCGCCCAAGAGCTTCATGCGGAAGACATTCAGAGATTGTCTCTCGATGTCTTCCTTGCCCATGTAGACTTCGCAATCGAGGCCGAAGAGCGCGCACATGGTCGCGGTGGCCACGCCATGCTGCCCCGCCCCAGTCTCGGCGATGATGCGCTTCTTGCCCATGCGACGCGCGAGTAGAATCTGCCCCAGCGTGTTGTTCACCTTATGGGCGCCGGTATGGCAGAGGTCTTCGCGCTTGAGATAGATCTTCGAGCCGAACTTAGCGCTGAGCCGCTCGGCGAAATACAGCGGCGTCGGGCGTCCGACGTAATTCTTCGCGTAGTAGGCGAAGTCCTTCTTGAATTGCGGGTCGCGCTGGATTTTCTTGTAGGCGATCTCCAATTCACTCAGGGCTGGCATCAAGGTCTCGGCGACGTACTTACCGCCGAAGGCGCCGAAGTGACCATGACGGTCGGGATACTTGTATTTTTTGAAATCGATTTTTGTCTTCATTATTTTATCCGCACCAAGGCCGATTTCGCCTTGGAAATAAAAACTTCCATCTTGTGGCGGTCTTTCTTCCCAGGGGAAGATTCCACCCCGCTGGCCACGTCGACCATGAAGGGTTTGACCGTCGCGATGGCCACAGCGACATTATCGGGATTCAAGCCACCGGCCAATATCACTTTCTTCCCGAACTTGTCGGCCGCATGGACCAAATCCCAATGCGCCGTCAGGCCGGTCCCGCCATAGGCCTTGTCGGAATCGGCGTCGACCAGGATCCAATCGCCGTCGTATTTCGGAATCTCCGCCACGTCCGCCATGTCACGCAATCGGAAAGCCTTGTACCATGGCCTTCCCAAGGCGTTGAGCGATTCCGGGGTTTCATCGCCGTGGAATTGCAGCATGTCAAGCCCGAGCTCCATGGCCAAATCGAGGACTTTGTCGAGATCCTCATTCACGAAAACTCCCACCTTGGGGATGTTCCCGGGAATTTCCTGAAAAATCCGGTCCGCCAATTCGTAGTCGATGAATCGCGGCGAATCCGGATAGAAATTGAAGCCGAGATAGTCCGCTCCCAACTCGATGGCGTCGAGGGTGTCATCCAAGGTCGTCAGGCCGCAAATCTTGACGAGAGTCATTGGAAGAGCCCTTTCAGCGCCTCGCCCGGTTTGGGCGCCTTCATGAAGGCCTCGCCGATGAGAAAGGCATGGGCTCCCGC
>JAIOPF010000153.1 GCA_021414045.1 Deltaproteobacteria bacterium
TGGCTCGCGGCATGGGCAAGTGCTGCGTCACCGGTTGCGGCGATCTTGCGATCAACGCGCGCCAGAGGCAGATGAGCGTCGGTCCCCACGTCATCAAGCAAGGGGATTGGCTCACCTTGAACGGCTCCACCGGCGAGGTCATCCTCGGTCGAGTGCCGACCATCGAGCCCGAGCTCTCCGGAGATTTTGGGAAATTCATGAGCTGGGTCGACGAATTTCGCGTGTTGGGAGTTCGTACCAACGCGGATACTCCCCATGATGCGCAGGTCGCGCGGCGCTTCGGCGCCGAAGGGATAGGGCTTTGCCGCACCGAGCACATGTTCTTCGACGGCGATCGAATCGACGCGGTTCGCGAGATGATCCTGGCCGACGACCGCAAGGGCCGGGAAAAGGCCTTGGCGAAAATCCTTCCCATGCAGAAGGGGGATTTCAAGGAGATCTTCCGGGAGATGAAGGACCTGCCGGTGACGATACGCCTGCTCGATCCTCCGCTGCACGAGTTCCTCCCTCACACCGACGAGGAGATCGAGCAGGTTTCGCAGAAAATCGGCCTGCCGGTTGAGCGCATCAAGAAAAAGCTCGAGGCCTTGCACGAATTCAATCCCATGCTGGGGCATCGCGGCTGCCGTTTGGGGATCTCGTATCCCGAGATTTACGAGATGCAGGTGCGGGCCATCATGGAGGCCGCTTGCGAATTGGCCAAAGAAGAAGGCTTCAAGATCATCCCTGAAATCATGATTCCGCTGGTGGGGCACGTCAACGAACTCGCCTACATGCGGAAGGTGACCGCCGATACCTGCGAGAAGGTCTTGAAGGAGAAAGGCGTTCAATTGGAGTATTTGATCGGCACCATGATCGAATTGCCCCGCGCCGCATTGACCGCCGACCAAGTGGCGCGCGAAGCGGATTTCTTCTCCTTTGGCACCAACGACCTGACTCAGACCACTTTTGGTCTGTCCCGGGACGACGCCGGGAAGTTTTTGCCGTCCTACATCGAGAAGAAGATCTTCCCCGAAGACCCCTTCGTCACCCTCGACATCGAGGGTGTCGGTTCTTTGGTGAAATACGCGGTCGAGTTGGGCCGCAAGACCAAGCCGAAATTGAAGGTCGGCATTTGCGGCGAGCACGGAGGAGACCCTCGCTCCGTCGCCTTCTGCCATCAGATTCGCCTCGATTATGTGAGTTGTTCCCCTTATCGCGTCCCGGTAGCCCGGCTCGCCGCGGCCCATGCCGCGCTCAAAGACAAAGGAATCGATTGATGCGCTCCCTTAAAAAAATTTTCCTACTCTCGGCCTCCTTGATTTTTCTGGGCGCTTGCGCCGAAGGCAGTATTTTCCAGCCGATCCCGCTGACGCTGAACCCCGTGCTTCTGGCCAATCCCATCGCACTAGTCGCCAGCAATACCGCCCAACGCCTCTACGTCGTCAATTCTAACAACCAGGTGTTGTGGCTGGACGCTTCCTTCATCATCATGGACATTTCCAATCCGACGAACCCCACGGCCATCGCCGCGATTTCCATCCCCAACTTTTCCGGGAATATCCTGCTCGACGAGGCCCGGGGCTTCGTTTACCTGCCCAATCGCCAAAGCGATTCCTCGGCGGATTTAGTGGATCAAGTCGTTCGCATCAATATCAACGAGGCGTCTCCGACTTTCCTCGAGGTTCAGCAGTTCGATTCCGGCGCGGATCCCTTTGGCGGATTCTTTGACGGAGTCGATTCCCTTTACGTCGCGGCCGACAGCGAGGCCCTGCGTTACAACGTCAACAACATGCTCGGTTTCAGCAAGGTGGATCTCAAGGTCAAAACCGCCCAAGGTCGCGAGATCACCGCCGACGACACGAGAGAGTTGTCCTTGAGCCCCTCCGGCGACACCCTCTTCGTGACCAACCGCACCGACAGCATGTTGATCCTGAACGTGAATGAAATGACGGCGCCCACCCTTGCCGGCGAACTCGATCTCGGAACGGAACCGGTCGATTATATCGTTGATGGCACCAATTCCACCCGCGGCGCCACCCGTGATTCGCAATATGTTTATGTCGTCGACGGGGCGCCCGCCGCCCTGCGCATCATGACCGACGCGAACCTGACGCCGGTCTCCGGAGCCCCCCAAGAAATCACCACGGGCTCCTTGCAAGTCGCGGCCATTCCGGTCGGTAAC
>JAIOPF010000196.1 GCA_021414045.1 Deltaproteobacteria bacterium
GTCGCCGGCAGATTTACAGTCTGCTCCCTTTGGCCACTCGGGCACCCCTCCGTTCGATTGATCGGGCGAAGCCCGCTCAATCTAAAGCCCAGGGGGATCAAGCAGGTAATCCGGCCACGTTGTGGCCGGGCAAACTGCGCGATAGTGTCACAACTCCTATCCGAGCTTGCTCCGCCCTCCCCCTTCAACCCCCAGCGGTTAGGGCACCTTCACCATTTTATCTTGACGGTGCCCTTTCTTGGCTTTTCGCTGGGTTTTTCCACAGAAAATTTTAGGAAGTATTCTCTTCCTTTTTTATCATCGGGCTTCACTGCGCCCTGGCCAATCCTCCGCTATCCAAAAAAAGCCGACGACCGGGATCGAACCGGTGACCTACTGATTACAAATCAGTTGCTCTACCAGCTGAGCTACGTCGGCGAAAAAAAAGCTGCAACCGGCTCGAATCCCGCACCCTATTTGGGGCTGATTCGCGAGCCAAAAATAGTTACCGAAGGCCTATGAAAATATCGTTCTAATCCTTGAAAATAACTAAAGATTTTAGGATTTCACCATGATCAATACAGACTGGGGCCTTCAAAAAGTGGACCGTGTATAGTAGTCGATCCCGACCCTGTCAAGCCTAAACACCGAGAATTTACGACAATTCCGTGGTTTTTGAGAACGATTTTCAGGTGGCCTTCGAGGCGATTCGAGCCCGTTGAATTTCGTACAGACATACCGCCGCCGTCGCCGAAACGTTAAGGCTCGAGATCTTACCAAGCAGCGGAAGACGAATCAAGAAGTCACAATTTTCGTGGATCAACCGACGCATCCCCTTGCCTTCCGATCCCAGGATCAGAAGAGTCTTGGCCGGCCAATCAAAAGCCAGGGCGTTTTCAGTAGCCTCAAGACTGGTGCCCACCGACCAAAAACCGGCCTCCTTACAGATCTCGATGGCCCTCGCTAAATTGACGACCTTACAAATTGGCAAATATTCCGTCGCCCCCGCTGCCGCCTTGCAAACGGCCGGGGTGACATGAGTGGCCCTATCAGTACAAATCAAGACCCCATCCACCCCGGAACATTCGGCGCTCCGCAGTACAGCGCCCAGGTTTTGCGGATCCTGGATTTGATCCAAGGCTAGAAAAATACTCTGTGGTTTTTCATGGATCTTACTTAATAAGCTCTCAAGTTCTACATACGGAAAATCCTCGACCTCCGCGGCCCATCCTTGGGTCACGGCGCCGGGCAATTTGGAATCCAGCCAATCACGAGAAATGGCTTTTACCGGGATACGGTTTTTTGCACAGAAGTCCAAAGCCTCCGATAAAGCATCGTCCGACTTGGCGCGATCGAGATGAAAAAACCGGTGAATTTTCCGACGACCAGCCCGAAAGGTTTCCAGGATGGGGCTTTTGCCGTAGAGGATTTCGCTCATAGATCCTACCGAAATGGATTTACCCAAAGGCGCAAAAAAAAAGGCCCGTTCCCCCTAGTGGAACGGGCCTGCGTCAATACATCCTCACAAACCAAACATCAAGCCGTATAGACTCCGAAAATGCGAACCTTCTGGTCGATCAAGTCGGTCTCGATACGCTTCAAAGCCTCGGGATTTTCCCGCTTCAAGTAGCGCCGAGCCATGAAATAGGCGCGCTTGTAATTATCCATCTTCTCTAGCAAATCCTCTTGCGAAATCATGTCCTTGGCCTCTTCCAGCTCAAGCCGGGCATATTCATGGCCGTAAGAACTATTGTGGAGGATCATTTCCCACTCTTGGGCGCTCTGCTTATCCGAACCTTCCACCGTTTCGCCGTATTGGTCTTCTAGGATTGCCTTGCCGTATTCAATGTCGATAACTGCCATTGGATTACCTCTACAGAGAAGTAGAGCAATTCCTTTGCCAAATCATGGCACCGAATAATGACGCAAAGCTATTTGATATTATTAGATTATTTAATGGGGAGGAAGGAAATTGCTTAGAAAACGAAGTCCCTGCTCCCCGTTGCGGGATCTCGCGGGCGGAGAGCCTGGTGAGTCCAGACCCCAATTTTGCTTCGCCGTTAGGAAAAACACAGCAAGGAATAGGTAATCGCCAAAGCCGCTGCCTTGGTCATCTTCTTAATCTTGAGAATAGCCTTCATCGTAAAGCTCCTTTCACGCTCCTCACCTTTTGAGTGGGAACGAAACGGCGTCCAAGATGCGGGATGAACGAGAAGACTAGGTGACAAGTTTGAAAAATTTTGAAAATTCCTCGTGAAGGCGGGCTTGAGTTCGACGGCGTTTGCGACTATGGGGAGGCCCATGGAAACCACGACCCTCCCCAAACTTTATCAATACAATGTTTGCCCCTTCTGCTGGAAGGTGAAGGCATTGCTCGGCTACAAAAAAATCCCCTACGAGTCGGTCGAAGTTCACCCACTCAACAAGAAAGAGATCAAGTTTTCGAAGGAATATCGAAAGGTCCCCATCTTCGTCGATAAGGCCGGAAATCAAGTCAACGACTCCACGCCCATCATGAAATACATCGACGAGAAGTATGGCTCCCCCGTTTTCGCAAAAAGCGGGGCCGAGAAGGATAAAGAAGAAAAATGGCTGAAATGGGCCGATGCGACGCTGGTGCGCGCCCTGCCTCCCCTGATCTATCGTAACTTGGGCGACTCCCTGAAGGCCTTTGACTATATCACCCAGCAAGAGAAGTTTAATTGGTTCCAGCAGCGGACGATCAAGTACTCCGGCGCGATGGTGATGACCATGGTGGCCAAGAAAAGCGCCAAGGAACAAGGCATCGCCGACCCGGAGTCCCATCTCAAGAAGTGCCTGAGCGACTGGGCCGAAGCCCTAGGAAAAGAAGACTATCTGGGGGGAAAAGAACCGAACGGAGCTGATCTTGCCGTTTTCGGCATCCTCAAAAGCATCGAAGAGCTCCCGGCCTTCCGTTGGATCCAAGAAAATGCCAAGGTTTGGAAGTGGTACCAGCGAGTCGATCAGATCGCGCTCAAGGCAGCCTAGACTCTCAGGGTCTCCCGGAAGACTTCCACTGAGTAGGACTATAAGTATTCAAGGCTAGGGCGTGAATATCCCGCCCAAAGAGATCTTTAAGGGCCTCGTTCACCAATCGGTGCTGATCCACCAGGCCCAAACCCTCGAAAGCCGGCGCAACCAAGGTGACGATGTAATGCCCGCCGCCCTGCCTCGCGCCCGCGTGCCCGCGGTGTTTGGCGCTGTCATCCTCCACCCTTAGCACTTCCGGCTTCAATTTCTCTCGCAAGGTCGCTTCGATGGTTTCAATCGTGGAATTCATGTCCCAACCGATATATTTTTTTTGAATCCGCCGTCAATTCGTTATAGGAGCGGTGCCACATGGTAAACGATAAAAATCCCTTCTCCGACTGGTCTGTGGCGAAAGCCATCGAGCACTACAACATTGAAAAATGGGGCTCGGGGTATTTCTGGATCAACGACAAGGGGCACATGTCCATCCAGCCCTACGGCCGCGAGGGACCCAGCATCGACATCATGGACGTCGTCGACGACATCCAGGAGAAAAAGCTCGGCTTTCCCTGCGTCAT
>JAIOPF010000197.1 GCA_021414045.1 Deltaproteobacteria bacterium
GAAGAAAATCATCCAAAAAGGCGTCGTGGCGATCAATACAGCCGCGATGCCGGAGGGCAGCCATTGCTCTGCCCAGACGACGCAGCCGTTGCCTCCGACCAGTAGCAAAACGCCGACGAGCATGGCTCCTTTCCACTCACGAGGAGCCGGGGCGGGGATGCGCCGAAGCTTCAAAAAGCCGGCAAGGATGAGGCCGCTCGCGAAAAAACGCGTTCCCGCCATCAGAAAGGGCGGCAAGGTCTCGATCGCATAACGGATGGCGAGATAGGTCGATCCCCAGATGAGGTAGACAGCGGCGAAGCCGGCGAGAAGTTTCAGCCGCGAGGGAGCGGCGGGGGTTTCGGGCATCGGGATCTCCGGATTCGGCAATAGCACGATTTCTTGGGAGATCAACGTTTGGACGAACTTACCCCGGGAAAATCCCTAGTCTTGTCCAGGAACTCCGCCGCTCGAAAGGATGATGAGGCTTGCTACAGCGTGCCTGAAATGAAATCCCAAAGACGTAGCCTGGCCCTCAGGGCTTTTTCCGCGGCTTCGTGGGCCTGACGCCAACGAGCCGCATCGTCTCCGCAGATTCGCGCCAAGAGTTGAAGCGCCATCGGGCCGTGGGTGTCCCCGTCCAATTGAATATGGCGGTTCAGATAAAATAAGAAGGTACCCCAACGCTCGGGGTGACTCTGGCCCAGCCCCGCCACCAAATGGTGAAACATCGCCGGAACCAAATCCTCCCGTCCCAGGGTGAATGCCGAGGCGATGGCCGGGACGGATTCGGTCTCCAACAAACTCCAGGTGGTGAGCAAAAAATCGCTAGGCCCCTCGGATACCCCTGCCCGCGTTAAGGCCCCTTTGATACGATGGCCATCCTCCAAGGCGTGCAGAAAGGCGTCGAGCTTATGGGTGTCCGCGCCGGCCTCCACCATGGCCTGGCGATACAATTCGAAGTGGCTAAGGTAAGAGCCCTTGCCATCCTCATCGCTCTCTTCCTCCATGACGATCTCGTTGATCAAACGCCGGCTCCGAGCATCTCCTCGCGGACGCCAAGGGATCTCCACCGAAGACAAGGAGCGCTGCAAAAACTTCAATAGGGACATGAAATCCCAAACGACAAAACAATGATTTTCCATGAAATTTCGCAAACAACGCTCGTCGCGAATCTTTTGGTAAATCGGATGCCGCAGAATTTCGGATCGCAGACCTTCCAGATTGGTGATCAAGGCATCCAAATGAGGATTTTCGCTGAAATATTTGGCGTTTCTCATGACGACAACCATCCTTAAACCACTGATATTAAGCAACTTTTTATAAACAAATCCGAAAAATCCGACAATGATTTCATGGCTGAAAACTTTCTGGGCGATACCTGCTCTGCTGGTGCTATTCACCGGACTGTTCGTCCCTTCCGCCGGCGCCGTCGTTGATAACACGACCTGCAGCGTTCTTTCCTCCACCGATTCGGTCGACGATTTCAACTCCTTACGCCGCAAGATCGAGGAAGGCTACAACCGGGAAAGCTACCGGATGTGCACCGAACTCATCCGTTTCGATAGCGGCCAAGAGTTCAATCTCACCTTGAAAGGAACCCTGCTACTCCATAGCGAAGGCGACCTCGATTGTCCCGCGGGAGCCGACAAACCGACGGTTTGCGGCGATGGTTGGGGACTCATCGTCGACGGCACCACTTCGCCCTCGGTAGTCGTCGACGCTACCCAGCTCGCTCCCGGAACCTGCGCTTTGCGCCTTCAGGCCAGCCGCGTACTGCTTCGGGGAATAAAAATCAAGGTCCAACGCCACGCCGACGCCATCTGCGACGAGGGGCAACACAACGACGTGAGCGGAGTCGAAATCGAGGCCGACGACGATCGCCCAGCCCCTTCGCCGACCCCAAAGCCTCCGACGCCCAGTCCCACGCCTCTGCCGACGCCGCAACCCACGCCGACCCCGGCGGCATCGCCCACGCCAAGCCCGACGCCAGAGCCGACCCAAGCCCCAACGCCGACTCCTGAGGCCACCGCGAGTCCTCAACCCAGTCCCACGGCGGTTCCGACGCCCACCGCGGAGCCCGACGCCGATCACGACGGAGTGCTCAACGCGTCGGATAATTGCCCGAACTTGGGAAACGCCGACCAAAGCGACAGCGACCATGACGGCATCGGCGACGCCTGCGACGACGACTTTTCCGTCGCTCCCGGAGATGACGACGGCGACGGAATCCCGAACGAGAGCGACAATTGCCAAAACACCGCCAATCCCCAACAGGCTGACGCCGATCAGGACGGCCTGGGCGACGCCTGCGATACGGATATGGCCGTCAATATTCCCGACCGCTACCCGGGCCCCCAAGATCCGGGAACCGTCACCTGCATTCTCCATCCCGGCGAGGCTTCTAGCGCCGCGCTATTGTGGATTTTACTTTCCCTAGTCCCTGCGCTAGGCCTGAGGGCATGCAGGAAAGCCTGATTCCGGAGCCTACAGACTCCATCTACACGGTGACCGAACTCACCCGAGAGATCAAAAATCTCCTCGAGGGGAATTACGGTTCGACTTGGGTCACCGGCGAAATCAGCAATTTTCACGCTCATTCCTCCGGGCATTATTATTTCACGCTGAAAGACAAGGGCGCGCAGATATCCGCGGTCATGTTCCGGGGCGCGAACCGGTCGGTGAAATTCAAGATCGAGGACGGCATGGAGGTCTTGGCCAACGGACGGGTCAGCGTCTACGAACCTCGAGGCAATTATCAGATCATACTGGACCACCTCGAACCCAAGGGCGTCGGCGCCTTGCAACTAGCCTTCACCCAACTGCGCAACCGCCTGGCGGAGGAAGGCCTTTTCGAACCGGCCCGAAAACGTCCCCTGCCTTATTTGCCACGCACGGTGGGCATCGCCTCTACCCGGTGGCGGTTCAAGGCGAGGCGTCGGCTCCCGAGATTGTCCGGGCCATCGAGGCGCATAATCTTCACGGCGAGGCCGAAGTCCTGATCATCGGCCGCGGCGGCGGATCCCTCGAAGACCTGTGGGGCTTCAACACCGAAATCGTCGCCCGCGCCATCGCCGCCTCGCGGATCCCGGTCATCAGCGCCGTCGGGCACGAGACCGACTTCACCATCGCGGACTTCGTCGCCGACCTTCGCGCCCCGACGCCATCGGCCGCGGCCGAGCTCGTGGCCCCGCTGTCCGCCGATCTCTTGGCCGCCTTGCGGGAAAGACAATGGCGCATGTTCCGTACGGTCCAGCGCCAACTCGAGACCAAGCGTGAAAGCTTGAAATACTGGTTCAGCCATCTCAAGCATCCCAAAAAGCGCTTGGAGGAAATCTCCCAGCACCTGGACGACTTAAGGCTTCGACTGCAAACGTCGGTAGCACGCTCGATGGAAGACCGACGCGCGCGCCTCCGCCTTGCCGCCGAAAAGCTCGACGTGCTTTCGCCTCTATCCATTCTATCGCGGGGATATTCGATACTGCGGAAACTCGATGCCCAGGGCGAGGAAGGCACCGTCGTCAAGGACGCGGCCCAAGTGAAATCCGGGGATCTTCTCTCCGTTCAATTGATGAAGGGGCGCCTGCGGGCCGAAATTAAAGGCTAAAATGGGCCTGATTTCGCCTTACAATAGCATTGACGCCGGGCTTAACCGGGGTTTAGGAACCGAATATGTCCAAAACCGAAAAAGACAGCTTCGAATCTTCCCTGGAAAAATTGGAAGAAATCGTCGAAAAACTCGAAGAGCCGGACCTCCCCCTGGACAAGTCCCTCAAGCTCTTCGAAGACGGAATCAAACAAGCGCGCTTCTGCGAAAC
>JAIOPF010000198.1 GCA_021414045.1 Deltaproteobacteria bacterium
GCTTGGAACTGTATCTCCACAGCGACCTCGACCTCATCTTCGTCTATAGCCGTAACGGAGAGACTCAAGGAAGAAAGTCGATCAGCAATCGGGAATATTTCGCCAAACTGGCCCAGCGCATCATCAGTTATCTCAGCCTGCCCACGCGGGAGGGATTCGCCTACAAGGTCGACACCGAACTCCGACCCTCGGGCAACGCCGGGACCCTCGTCACTTCCCTGGATTCGTGGATCACTTATTATCACGAACACGCGGCTCAATGGGAGCGGCAGGCCCTGCTCAAGGCCCGCCTGATTTTCGCGAGCGGTTCCTTCGGCAGAGAGTTTCAGGGCTTGTTTCGCCGCTTGGTTTTCATCAAGCCTTTCGGCGAGGACTTGCCAAAGGAAATCCACCACCTGCGGATGCGTATCGAGAAGGAACTCGCGAAGGAAACCGAGAGACGTTGGCACTATAAAAAAGGCTTCGGCGGCCTGCTCGACATCGAGTTCACGGTCCAATACTTGCAAATGAAACTGGGGAAGGTCTTCGATAACCTCCTAAGCCCCAATACCCTGGAAGCGCTATCTCGCTTGGAGCGGCGAGGAATTCTTCCAGCGGATCAAATCGCCACCTTGAAAAGGGCCTACGCCTTTTACCGAATGCTGGAGATTTATCTTGAAGCGAAATATGATTTCAAGGAAGGCTATCTGGATCCTAACCATGACGTGCTGTCGGATTTAGCCGCCCGGATGACCTTCGCCTCCCGAGAAGAACTGCTCGAGGCTTTTTCCGAATGCCGGCGAAAGGTCCGCGAGATCTATTTGAAAACCCTCAAAATTCAGGAAGCGTAAAATCGTGCTCCATCAAATCGCCGAAAATTTTCTCAAGAATAGGGCAAAAATCGAAGATTTTTTCCTGAAAAAGACGCAATCGCTGACGCCCCCGCTCTATCTAAGCTGCGACATCCGAAATTCGGGCAACAAGATCGGAGTCGTCGACACCAACTTGTTTCCCGCGGGCTTCAACAACCTCTGCAAAGCCTATAGCCGCGTGACGACTTTCGCCTTGAAGGCCTTTTTCGAGGAGCAATTGCCCGACGTCAAAAAGGTGGTCCTGCTGGCCGAAGAGCATACCCGAAACCGATTTTACCTGGAAAACGTCCTGCGCCTGATTCAACTCCTGGGCGAAGCGGGCATCGAGGCGCGGGCCGCCTATTTCGGCCAAGAAATCACCGAGGACCGCATCGAGGTCGAGCTCGGCGAGGGAAAATCCATGAGAATGGACCGACTTTCGGTACGCGAAGGACGCCCCTATGCCGGAGATTTTTCCGGAGACCGAATCCTCTCCAACAACGATTTTTCGATGGGCCTGCCCCCCGCTCTCGAAGGCCTCGAAAGTCTCATTCTTCCCTCTCCTTCCCTGGGGTGGCATCGCCGCCGGAAAAGTCGCCATTTTTCCCTATTGCAAGAGCTCCTGGAAGAATTCGGCCGCGCCATCGACCTCGATCCCTGGCTCCTGAACTGCGAATTCACCACCGAGAAGGAGATCGACCTAAGCCAGGAACAAGATTTGAAGCGGCTGGCGGGCGGAGTCGAAAAAGTGCTTAACCGCGTCGAAGAGCAGTATCGGCGCTACAATATCGAAGGGCCGCCTTACGCCTTCGTTAAGAATAATGCCGGAACCTACGGCATGGGTTTGATGGAAGTCATGCAAAGCAGCGAAATCCTCAATATGAACCGCCGTGACCGCAACAAACTGCTCAGCGCCAAGGGGGGGAAAAAGAGCGACTCCTTCTTAGTGCAGGAAGGCATCCCCACCGCGGATTTCTATAGCGGGTTTCCGATAGAACCGGTCATTTATATGGTAGGTTTTCAGGTGGTGGGAGGTTTTTTTCGGATGAACTCGCAACGCGATGCTTTCGCCTCATTGAACTCGCGCGGGATGGAATTCGCCTGCCTTTGCCTGCACAAGATCGACGAGCCGCACGAAGGCCCCTTTCTCAATTGCGCTGAAAAAGGCAACCTGGTGGCGCTCTCTTCGGTGATGGCGCGCATCGCCGCCTTGGCGGCGGCCATGGAAATGCGGGAATTAACTTAAAGGACGGATTATTCTTCGGCGAAGGCTTTTTCGCGGCGTTCCTGCTCTTCTTTGCAACGGATGCAAAGATCGGTCACGGGCCTCGCCTCGAGGCGCTTGACGCCGATGTCGTCGCCGCAGGATTCGCAGACGCCGTAGTCGCCCTCTTCTATTTTCTTGAGGGCCTTGTCGATTTTGCGCAGCAGGATACGCTCGCGGTCGCGAAGCTTGAGATTGATGGCCTGATCGGTTTCGCTGCTGGCCAGATCGACTTCGTCGGGAAGGTCGTTCGGGTCGAACACCACCGACTGCTCGCTGAGGGACTCATTGAGCTGAGTGATCGCCTGGCGGCGTTCCATCAGGATGTCTTTAAATTTCTTCAAATCTTTTTTGTTCATACGGACCCTCTTTCCAGCGGCCGATAGGGTGAAGGGTGATATTGATGAAAAGGAAATATCTTGTCAACGAGGATCTCAATGATAAGCTCTGGAATCATGGGCGCTTCCAAAAATAACGCAATTTTACTGATCGTCTCCCCGGACAAGCCGGGCCTTGTTTCCGCGCTTTCCGACTTCATTTTCAAGCACCAGGGGAATATCGTCGATTCCGACCAGCATACCGACTTCGAAACTGGGACCTTCCTGATGCGCCTCGAATGGGAAATGGGCGGCTTCCAACTGGACCGCGAAGCCTTATCCCGGGAACTGCTCCCCTTGTCCAAGAAATTCGACCTGCAATATTCCTTGCACTTCAGCGACCAGCGTTCCCGGATGGCG
>JAIOPF010000159.1 GCA_021414045.1 Deltaproteobacteria bacterium
TTGATGGCATGGAATAATGGAGGAATTATGATCGCCTGCCTCGATCTCGAAGGGGTTTTGGTACCCGAAATCTGGATCAACGTCGCCGAAAAAACCGGCATCGCCGAGCTTCGCCTCACCACGCGGGACATTCCCGACTACGACGTCTTGATGAAGCAGCGCCTGAAAATCCTCGACCAACATCACCTGAAGCTACAGGACATCCAGGAAGTCATCGCGACCATGAGTCCCTTGGAAGGCGCGCAGGATTTCCTGCATTGGCTGCAGTCGGAGTTTCAGGTCATCATCCTCTCGGACACCTTTTACCAATTCGCCGCCCCATTGATGAAACAGCTGCATTACCCCACCCTCTTCTGCCATTTCCTGAAGGTCGAAAAATCCGGCAAGATCACCGACTACCAACTGCGGATGAAAGACCAGAAGCGCGAGGCGGTGAAAAAGCTCAAGGACCTCAATTTCAAGATCGCCTCGGCCGGAGATTCCTACAACGACATCGGCATGCTCGAGGCCTCCGACGTCGGAATATTCTTCTGCCCTCCGGAAAAAATCGTCTCCGAATACCCTCAATTCCAAGTCACCCAAGATTATGGCCAACTGAAGTCGGCCTTCCAGAACGCCATGGAACGCTTCTCCACGGGTTCCTAAGGGAACGTATGTATCAATTCACGGAAATGTTCGGCGAGATGAAGGGAAATTCCCCGCCCAAAAGCTACCGCTGGTGGGGCCTGGCCGCCGGCACCTTCGGCGGTTGGCTGCCCGCTTGGGGACTGACGCACTGGCGCGCTTGGGGAAGCTGGAGCTTCGCGGGTCTCTGGATCCTCGCCATCCCGATCGGCTATTTCCTCGGGAAACAAATCAAAAAATAAGGGCTACTGCAGGTTCTCGAAGAGCTGGAAGCCGATGGCCTCGCGTTGGTTGGAGGCTTGGTTGAGCAAAACCACGAAACGCACCCAGCCGTGGGACTTGGATTGAAAATTCGAGGGCCGTGATGTGGTTTTGCCGGGAGATTCCCGATCCTTCCTCGATGTTGAAGTCCTTTAAGCCCACTTCTTTGGTGAGAAACTCATCGAGGGCCTTTTTCGCCTTACCCAAGGAAGCAGGCGCGCCGTATTTCACCGCGCCCATGGTCAGCGCCAATTGGTTCATGACCAGATTTTGCGAATATTTCAGGGCCGCCTCGAGGACCTCCCTTAAATTTTTGCTGGAGGCGTAGGAAAGAAAAAGCTTGGCGTCGCCCGGCACCGTCCCTTGGCTGATGGATCCGCCGACTTCGACGCCTTGCTGGGCCAAGAACTCCTTCAACAAATACCCAGGGTAGAGGGCCGCTTCCTTTTCGTGGGTCGCGACGTTGATGCGGCTTTTGCCCGCCGGAGCGTTGGCCGCCAAGACACGGGTGATCTCGGTCATCGGGGTTTGGTCTTCACCGCTGCGGATCTCGCCGCCGCTCTTGACGATGTTGATCGTATTGAAATTAGCCAAGAGCGCGCCGTTATAGGCATCGTAGGGATTGAGCGATCCCGCCAGGCCGGGCACTTGGACATCGGGTCCAAAGTAGCTCCCGTCGAGGATCATATTCTTCACCCCTTTGAGCCCCTTGGCCTTCAGCTGGGCGGCGATCAGCGCCAATTCCTCGGAAATCAAGAAGGGATCGCCGTATCCCTTCACGTAAAGATTTCCGGACCCATCCGTGAAAAAATCCGTCTTATAGCGGTAATTTTCGCCCAAGATGTTCAAGGCCGCCAAGGAAGTGGCCACTTTCAGGGTCGAGGCCGGCATGAAGGGTTTGTCCGCTTGGTGCGAAAAGAGCACCTTGCCCTTTTCGTCCACCGCCAGCACCGCTCCGTTCTGAACCTTGGCCAAGACTTGCTGCTGCCAACCCTCTTGAGCCAGTCCAAGGCGAGGCGCTAGAATCATGCCGAAAATGATGAGAAATAATGTACGAAAACGTGGGGACATTCGCCCTCTCCCTTCTTGCCATCCCCCAGGCAAACCGCTATAGGGTGCGCGATTTATTTCAATTATTCAGAATGCGCTCCCTGGAGCCCCGGAGGAAATATGGCCTACAAAGTGAACTATCGTGACGTCGAATTCAACCTTTTCGATTACCTGAAAATCCAGGATCTCGGTCAGAGCGAAAAATACGCCGGTTTCGGCAAGGAAGAATGCTCGGCCATCTTGGGCGAAGCCTTGAAATTCGCGCAAAAAGAAATCGATCCCCTCTTCAAAAAATCCGACCAAGTCGGATGCAAGCACGAGGGCGACAAGGTGACCGCCCCTCCGGGCTTCAAAGAGGCCTACCATAATTTCGCCGCCAACGGCTTCATCGGCATGGACGTCCCCACCACCTACGGCGGCATGGGCCTGCCCGTCGGATTGACCATGGCCGCCACCGAGTTTTTCGTCGGCTCTTGCATCGCGTTTTCGATGTACAGCGGCCTCACCCGCGGCTCCGCCCATTTAATCGAGGCCTTCGGGAGCGAGGAACTCGCCCAACGCTTCGTCCCTAACATGTACGGCGGAAAATGGGGCGGCACCATGTGCTTGACCGAGCCCCAAGCCGGTTCGGCCGTCGGCGATCTCAGCACCGTCGCGGTGAAGGACGGGGACCAATACAAGATCAAGGGAACCAAAATCTTCATTTCCAGCGGTGACCACGACCTGACCGAAAACATCATTCACTTGGTGTTGGCCCGCGTCGAGGGCGACCCCGCCGGCACCAAGGGAATCTCGCTTTTCGTCGTCCCGAAATTCCGCGTCAATCCCGACGGCAGCACAGGCGAATGGAACGACGTCAAGACGGTCAACATCGAGCACAAGATGGGGATCAAGGGTTCCTCCACCTGCACGCTTTCCTTCGGCGACAGCGGCAACTGCATCGGCTACATGTTGGGCGAGCAGCGACGCGGCATGCCGATGATGTTCCAGATGATGAACGAAGCCCGCATCGCCTGCGGCCTGCAGGGCGCCGCGGCCTCCTCGGCCGCCTACGAGAGCGCCCTCGACTACGCGAAGGTCCGCACCCAGGGCGGCAAGACCCTCATCCTCGATTACCCGGACGTGCGCCGCATGCTGATCACGATGAAGGCCTACACCGAAGGCATGCGGGCCCTCCTACTCTACTCGGCCAACTTGGACGACAAGGAAGTCGTGGAGAAAGACGAAGCCACCAAGGAGAAATACGCCGGCCGCTTGAGCCTGCTGACCCCCGTCTGCAAGGCCTACTGCACCGACATGGGTTTCAAGGTGACCGAGCTGGCCATGCAGGTCTATGGCGGCTATGGCTACATCGCGGAGTATCCGGTCGAGCAGTACATGCGCGACGTCAAGATCTCCTCGATCTACGAAGGCACCAACGGCATTCAGGCCCTCGACCTCATCGGCCGCAAGATCGGCCAGAAGAACGGCGAGTACTTCCGCGAACTCTACGAGGAGATGAACGGCTTCTGCACCAAGCAGGCAGCGCACCCCGCCTTCGCCTCCGAGGTTGGATCCATCAAGAAAGCCCTCGACCAAGTGGGGCAGGTCACCATGAAGTTGGCCGAGTGGGGCATGAGCGGCAACGTCCTCTCGCCCCAACTCCACGCCATGTCGTATCTTTACAATTTAGGCGACGTCTTCGTCTCCTATCTGCTCACCGACCAGGCCGTGCTGGCCTTGGCGAAGCTGGAAGAAATCTGGAAATCCCAGGGCGCGGACAACGAAGAGAAGAAGAGCAAGATCTGCACCGAAAACGACGAGGCCCGCTTCCTCGAAGGCAAGGTCAAGTCGGCGCGCTTCTTTGTGGCGAACATCCTGCCGCAAGCGACGGCGCGGACGAAGGCCATCTTGGCCGACGACCAGTCGCCGCTCAAGATTCGGTTTTAATCCTTGGGGATTGGACGAAAAAAAAGGCTCCCGACCGGGAGCCTTTTTTTATTGGCCTTGGCCGAGCAGGCTGATGAATTCGCAGCCCGGCAAGGACTTGCTTCCCTTCAAGGATTCGCAGGTCCCCTTGCTGACCGTTTCCTTGCATTGGTCGAGGGTGCTGCGCTCGACCTTGAGAGGTTGCTCTTTGGGAAGGCGATCGTAGCCTTTCTTAAAGCTGGAAAAGAGGATCTTCTGGCATTCGCCCACCGACATTTCCTTCGTCTTCGCGCACTCGTCCATCTTGGCGCACCAGACCTCGGCCATCTCGGTGGACACCTGCTTCGGGGACGGAAGCTTGACCTCCCCTTCCACCTTGTCTTTCGAAAAGGCTTGGTTCGAGATTAGGATTCCCAGCAACGCCCCGAGGGCCCATAGTTTCTTCATCGTATTCTCCATCCTGACATTTTAAGGGACTAAAACGATTTTCCCGAAGGCTCCGCCCTCTTCCAACAAACGGTGCGCCTCGCGCGCCTCGCTCAAGGGGAGACTTCGATCGAGCACCGGCTGCAATCTTCCCGCCGCGACATGTCGCAAAATTTCGAATTGGCTAGCCCGCGATCCCATCGTGGAGCCCAGGATCTGAAGCTGCCGGAAAAAAACCTGCCGCAAGTCGGTCTCGACCATGGGGCCGGTGGTGGCGCCGCAAGTGACCAAGGCGCCTCCCCATTTCAAGCACAGGAGGGATTCCTTCCACAAGGCTTTACCGACGTGTTCGAGGACGACGTCGATGGGCTGTTTTCCGGCGACTCGCGTGACGGCTTCGAGGAGATTCTCTTTCTTATAATTGATGCCGAAATCGGCCCCCAAGGCCTTGGCCCTGGCCAGTTTCTCGTCGGAGCCGGCCGTGGTGAAGACTTCGCAGCCGAAGAGTTTCGCGATTTGGATGCCGGCGGAACCCACGCCGCTGCCCGCTCCATGCACCAAAACCCGCATTCCGGGGCGAATGCGCCCCTTGTCGACCAACATCTGCCAGGCCGTCAGAAAAACCAGGGGTAGGCAGGCCGCCTGGGAAAAGTCGAGATTTTCGGGGTAAGGCAATAGATTGCGGGCCGGAACGGCGAGGTATTCGGCGTAACCGCCACGCACATGCTCCCCGAGAATTTGATAGCGGGAGCAGAGATTGTCGCGCCCTTCCGAGCAGCGCTCGCAGCGGCCACAGCTCAAGCCGGGATGCAGGAGGACCTTTTGTCCCGGTTTCACGCCCTCCACGAGCGAGCCGACCTCCGCCACTTCACCGGCGATGTCGCAGCCGAGAATGTGGGGGTATTCCAATTTCAGGTGAGGCATGCCCCGACGCACCCACAAATCGAGATGATTCAAGGCGACGGCGCGGACTCGGACCAAGACTTCATCGGCCCGGATCTTAGGATCCAGAACGTCCGTGTAGAACAGCTGCTCGAGGCCCCCAGGGCTTTGAAGAATGACGGCTTTCATATTGAAATCGCTTGTCTTTACCGAAAGCTCTTGTATCTTTGCCCGAATCGCTTCGCAAGCCTAATTGATCTCGAAAACCTTCAAGAAAGGACGCCTCCATGGCAAAATCCCATAAACTCCTAGCCTTGCCCCTCGCCCTCCTCTTATTTTCGGCCTGCTCCGGCAAAAAACTCGATTCCCAAAAAGTCCTCGAATCGGTGGTGGGAGCGATGTGCAAGCGAATCATCGCCTGCCAACCCAACGCGATGCCCAGCGAGGATTTTTGCCAGAACACCATGAAAACAGCGCTGAATTCGTCCAAGGACATGCCGAAAGTGGCAGCTACCCAAAAGGACCTGGACGCGTGCCTGGATAGCATCAATAAAGGCGAATGCTCGACCTTATTGGGCAATGAACCGCCGAAGAATTGCGAGTTCTTAAAATAATAAGTCCCGGTTAAAACCTTTTGGGGAGAGCCGCGTAAGTATATTCATATCATCTCCCCCCTTTTCCAATAGGCTCAAGGCCTCGCGAGGTACCAAGTACCGTTATTCGCGAGGCCTTTTTTTATGCTGCGCATCCCGCTTGCCCTGCCTGCGTAGCCCCCCAAAAAAAAACGGCCCTGATTGCTCAGGGCCGTTTCGTATCAGAAAATGGAAAACGGTCTAGCGGGACCGCCGTTTCAGCGCCATCAACCCAACCCCGAGGAGGGGCAAGAGGCTGAACCAAGACGCGGAATTTCCAACCGCGAAGGCTTCGAGGCTGCAGCCCGAGCCTTGGAACTGGAATCCCGTCACCGCGCAGACATTGCTGCAGGCGTCGTTGTTGTTTTCGTTGCCGTCGTCGCAGGCCTCACCGGCATCAACGACGCCGTTGCCGCAAGAGGCTTCGACTTGGCAAGTGGCGCTGCAGCCGTCGCCATCCTGGGTATTGCCGTCGTCGCAGGCCTCGCCGGCCTCGACCACGTCATTGCCGCAGCCAGGAAGGGTGCAATTGCTGGCGCAACCGTCGCCGTCGACGGTATTGCCGTCGTCGCAGGCTTCGCCGGCGTTTTGGATACCGTTGCCGCAGATGGCGATGGTGCTTTCATAGAGGGTGATGCAATCGTTGGCCGCCGTCACCGCATTGGCGGCCGCGGTGTTTCCGTCGACGTCCGAGAAGCCTCCGACGATGCAGAAAGCTCCCACGGCCGATGCGCCGCTGGCAACGTTGCCGAGGTCGATGGAAATGGTAACCTCATTATCCTGGGCGACGGACACTTGATCCCCGGTGCCTCCGTCGTTAGGAGTGCCATCGCCGCAATAATGGCCAGCATCGACGAATTCGTAGGTGCAATAAGAGCTGCAGCTATCGCCGTCCGTGAGATTGCCGTCGTCGCATTCCTCCAGGGCATCGAGGGTACCGTTGCCGCAGTTTTCGCTCAAGCAATTGGCGTCGCAGCCGTCGCCGCCGGCGGTGTTGCCGTCATCGCAACCTTCCCCCGCCTCGATGACTCCGTTGCCGCAAGTTTCGGCGCCGGTTTCAACCTGGCAGTTGGCGCTGCAGCCGTCGCCGTTGGTGTTGTTTCCGTCGTCACAGGCCTCGTTGGGACTATCGGAAAAATAGAGCAACCGATTGATATCCGTCAGAGCCCTGTCCGTATTGACATAGGTGGTGTCGCAGCAGGCGCCCAAACGATAGTTGTCAAAGGTTCCCCCGGCCACCGCCAGGCCCGGCGCATAGAATTGGCCGTTTACG
>JAIOPF010000160.1 GCA_021414045.1 Deltaproteobacteria bacterium
ATTTCGCGAGGATTTATTTTACCGCGTCGCGCAGATGATTTTGAACCTTCCCTCCCTGCGCGAACGCAAGGAAGACCTCTTTCTCTTGGCGGAACACTTTCTCGAAAGGGCGGGAAAGGAAATGGGATTGACCAAGGCCCCGCGCCTCTCGAAAGAACTGCTGAGCGAAATGACCGCCTACTCCTGGCCGGGCAACGTCCGCGAGCTGGAAAACTTCATTCGGGCGGCCTCGGCTTTCGCGGAACGCGGCTTGATCCGACTGCAGGACGTTCCGGAATTTCTGCGCCGCCGCCTCCAATCCTCCACTGAAGTCCCGAAAGGAACCACGACCCAAATCGTCTCACCTTCGAAGACCAACGAGGGATCGGCACCCGCCCAGGGGAACGCCGTTTATCGGCCGGGCTGGAATTGGGAACGCTACGAGAAGGCGCTCTACGCCTCCGCCCTGCTCCGCCATGACGGGAATTGCGAAAAGGCCTCGGGGGAATTGGGCGTCGGCGTCGCCACCGTCTATCTCAAGGTGAGAAAATACGGCCTAAAGTCCGACACGCAAGAAAAGGCCGAGATTGCCGAATTTCCGGAACGCCAGGTCGCTCCTTTGAAAAAGCGATTGATTCTGGAATGCTATCGCCACCACCGCGAAAGTCCCTATGCCGTCGCCAAGGAATTGGAACTCAACGTCGGCACCATCTACCGACAGATTCGCTAAAGATCCTATTCCCGGGTCTTTTTCAAAACGGAACGACCTCATTTACCTCGATTGATTATCATTTTGAGAGAATTCTCAAAATGAGGGACTCCCTTCAAAATTCTCTCATTTAACTTGATGAAATTACTTGAAATTATCTTGAGCGCCTTTGGTCTTCTTCTTGCAAACTAATCTGTTGCCTTCGGGAAAGGTCCCCATCCCGTTGCAGTGGTTCAAAACAGTTTGAGGAGGTTATTCCATGAGAAAGTTTTCAAAATACGGTTGGATGAATGTCGCCTTTTCGGCGGCGCTGACATTGAGTTTGCTGGCCTGCGGCGGCAACAAGAACACCGGTGGCGCCGGCAACACCGACATCAATAGCGCCATCCCGAAAGTGAGCACCACCGACAATGGCGGCAACGGCGGCCTCGACACGAAGGACTCGGCCACCGACGATGCCAACGATATTTGCAGCAGCCAAAAAGACGCCTACGCCGTCTACGGAAACTACACCCTGCATCAACGAGACTACGTCTTCAACATAGCGAAGGAAGACGGTTTTGACTCCCTCTACACAGCCAAGCCGGCGACGCAAACCGCCGTGGACGAAGCCACTGCCCTTACCTACTATGTTCAATCCGACAAGCAGCTCATGGGCAAGCTTAGCGCCAAGATCGAGATGCAATACGCCGCCTTTCAAACGGCCCTGGACCAAGGCGAATACAAATACGCTTATAAGGCCTATTCCGAACTCAGCATGATGACCCAGGCGCGGAAAAGCCTCGTCGCCTTTTACAATACGATTTTCGGCCTGAAGGCCAGCTGGGTCGAGAGCAAGGATCTCGATGGAGAACTCGCTGCCGCCGTCAAACCCGCACGGGAGAAAGTCGCGGCTATCGCGGAGGCCGACCTAAGCGCGGCGAAAAAGGCCGAACTCGATAGCTTCATCGTCGAGGCCGCCAAGATGAACACGATGCGCATCGACAACAAGGATTACGCGGTCCACACCGTCTTCGACAAGGATAGAGACGCGCGCGTCGAGCTCGTTGCGATAGCCACTGCGTCCAACTATGCCACCTATAAAGATTACAAGGACGTCGCCTACGTCACCGCCGTCAAAGAGCGGGTAGAATACTACGCCGCCCAAACCGAGGAACTCGAAGCCAAATACGCGGTCCAATACGCCGCACAACACGCGGCCAACCCGGCGGAATTCGCCGCGACGACCGTGACCTTCCAGCAACAATACAAGGACGTCACGGCCTCGAAGGAACTCGTCGCTTCCTTCATGACGGGTTATAGCCGAGCTATCGGCACGGTAGCTCCGGCCGCAGCCGCAACCGCCCCATCCAACGCCAACGCCTCTCGCGTCGAAGAGCTCAAAAAGCAGTTGGATGCCAACCAAAAGGAACTGAACGCGCCCAATTTGACGGCGGAACAAAAAGCCAAGCTGCTCGCGGAACGGGACAGGTTGATTAAAGAACTGAATGACGCTCAGAACGCCGGGACCGTCGATTCGCAATCCGACACCAACAGCTGGGCGGTTCCGGCTCGGGCATTCATCGACACTAAGGACAAAGACAAAGATTAAGTAACATCTTCTAATTCGCCTAGGCCGCTCCCCCCAGAGGCGGAGCGGCCTTTTTTCTTGAAGGAGCCCGTCGTGAAATCCAACCGAACCCAAATTTTCTTCGCTGCCTTTTCCACGCTCCTCGCTTTGGCCGCCTGCTCGGGCGGAGGCGGCGGAGGACAGGCGAAAAACGACTCGAGCCTCGCCGACGTGAAGCCCGTCGTCGAAAGTGGCGATTCTTCCGTTCGCATTGAAAAATACGCGAAGCTCGTCGGCCAACCGGTGGAGAAAGTCACGGCCACCTTCAAGGAGGTCACCTTCAAGGACAAGGACGGGGTCGAGAAGAAAGTCGACCTGACAGCTCGGCTGGCCCAAGGCGGCCAGTGTTGCAATGACCGGGAGGGCCTGCAGGCTTTCATCACCGCCAGCTATGCGCTCGACTCGACCTTTCGCGACGGCATCGAGGCGCTGAACGCCCTCAATTCCAGGCTAGGTCACGGCGGAGGCGAACTTGCCACGCGCAAAGCCGCGACGGAGCTCAAGGACATCAAGACGATCGAGGACGGATCGAGCAACACCATTCAAATCGAAGAGAAGAAACCGGTCGCGGAAAAAGATCCCAAGGATTCGATCGAACGCTTCATGGAAACCTACCGTCCCATCTCCGCCCTGACGACTTTGCTGCGCGGACGCCTGGTCGCCGGAGCCGACGCCCTCGGCTTCCTTTTGTCGCCCAAATTCATGACGGACCTTCGCGACCAAGCCGCCTTCAAGGAGACCGTCGATAAATTCTCGGCCTTCCTCGTCGAGGGCGCCAAGTCCGCCGGCGTCGAATTGGATGCCGAGACCTTGAAGGAACTTGCCGTCCCCATCGCCTCGGTGAGCTTCGAAGCCGACGGAAAATTTTATTCCTTCTATCGCTTCGACGCACGCGGCGACGCGGATGCGGCTTTGGCCGCCGCCAAGGATGCCCCGCAAACCCGCGAGCGTATCGAGGGCTCCCTCAATCGAAGCCGTGGCGCCTTCGAATTCATCGAGGCCATCGAGAACGTCTTCGTCGACAAGTCGGCGGAAGAACTGCGGCCCGCCGTGCTGGAACGCAACATAATAGAGAGCCCACCGGAAGAAAAAAAGGTCGATGGATTCAAGGCCGTAGAATATCAGGCCTCGCCTTTATTGATGGAGCAAAAAAATTATCAGCAGGAAAACCGAGTGGAAAGTAACTCCGCGCCCTTGAACAACCAAAATCATTTTATCCAAACGGATAAGATTAAGAGACAATACCAAGCGGCACCTTTTAAGGACTACCCTAGAATTACCTGCGGCAATGGAATTCAGGAACCCGACGAACAATGCGACGATGGAACTTCTAATGGCCAGCCGCCCAGCAATTGCGACGGCAATTGCCACCTTGTGACGCAGGACTCGAGTCCCTAAGGATTCGTGAATAGCGGCGAGAAAGTCAAAACCGATCTGGAAATCGTCAAATTTCGCTTCTCGCCCTGAAACCTTCCTGTTAATTCCAAAGAAATGAAGCGGCTCATTCGCATCCAAGAAATCTACGATCATCTCATTCGACTCGCCCCTCCCTCCCTCGCCGAGGACTGGGATTCCGTCGGACTCCAAGTCGGCACTTTGAAGGACGAGCTTCAAGGCGTCCTGGTCTCCCTCGACGTGACCGAGGCCGCCCTGTGGGAGGCCGTCGAGCACGACTGCAACCTCTTGATCACGCATCACCCCCTCTTCTTCAAACCCTTGCGCCGTCTCGACGACGCCACTCCCGTCTCGCGCTGCGCCCGCCTCGCCGCGCAGATGGGCATCAACATTCTTTCCTTCCATACCAACCTCGACGCCACCGAACGGGGCCTCAACGACCAACTCGCGGACAAGCTCGGGATTAAAAAAACACAGACGCTGCTTCCCTCGCGCGATCCGAAACATCCACGTTCGGGGCTCGGCCGGATCGGTTCGGTCCCCTCCACAACCCTTAAGCGCTTTGCCGACGACGTGGGCTCCAAACTCAAGCTCAAAAATCTGAGGTACGTCGGAGACCCCGCTCATCCCATACGCCGAGTCGCGGTGATGACGGGGAGCGGTGGCGGCTATTTTGCCGAAGCCAAATCTCGGGGCGCGGACGTTCTCGTCACCGGGGACGTCAAGTACCACCAGGCCCTGGATGCGCTCGCGGAAGGCATCTCCATCGTCGATATCGGCCATTACGCGGGCGAAATCGGGATGGTCGCCTGGCTGGCGAAAGAGCTTCGCGGCTGGGCGCGGCGAAAACAGGCCAGGATCAAGATCTTCGAAACCGAACGGGGGTCCGATCCTTTCCACTTCTGGCCATCGTCGGACTAAAATCCCCTTTGGGAAACAGCCAAAAAAACGTAAACTTACCGGCAAGGGCTGGCTTTGCCGGCCCACGAGGCAAATTCGCGGAAAGTCATGGGCATGCAAAAATTCCTGAATTCGATCATGAGCAAGGCCGGCAAGGTTGTCGAGAAGGTCGCCAACATCACCAAGCGCGACAAGACCACCAAACCCAAGAAGACCGGCGTCACCGACGCCGAAGGGCAAGATTTCGGTTTCATCCAATGGAACGAGAAACAACTGCAAGGGCTCCTGGCCGGAGCCGAGCGCAAGGAACTTTTCCCGCTCATGCCGGCCCTGAACGCGAAAAAATGCCTGCACTTGAGCCCCGGCGCCGAGGTCTACATGGAAATGCTCGTGAAGCGCGGCGCCCAAGACATCGTCGAGCTCGACGTCAGCCGCGCCTCCGCGGGAAAAGCTCCCGAGACGACTCCGTCCGCCTATCCCAAGGCGAGGGGCGCCATCGAGCATCTGCCCTTCGCCCCGGAGACTTTCGATTTTCTCGTGTATCCCTCCGCCCTCGCCTGGCGCTCGGATTTGGCGACCTTGGTGCCGGAAGCGGCGCGCTGCCTCCGCGACAACGGCCGCGTGCTCTTCTCGACGATCCATCCTTTTTTCGAATATTTGATGAATCCGCGGGGCGGCTTCAAGAAGGGCATCGACACCTTGTTCAACACGCTCAAGAAAAATGGATTTTTTTTGGAAGAAATGCGGGAGGGGTCCCTCGATGACGCCATGAAGACGGTGTCCCTCCCTCCGAAATTGAGCGAAGACCTGAAACGTTACCACGGACTTCCCTTGATCCTGGTGGTGAAGGGAATCCGTCTCGCGAAGAGGAAAGCCCATTGAGCGAACCCAAAGACACCTTACCGGCGGTGCAGCCTCCCTCCAATCGCCCGATACCTCCGGCGAAAAAGCCGGATCCCATCGAGCAGAAGCTCTTGGCAATGCTGCACAAATTGCCGGAATTGCCGCCCGCGCTCGGGAGCTACCTGCCTGCCTTGCGCACCGGCAACCTACTCTATATCAGCGGCCAGCTTCCGATCTTCAACAACAACCTCGGAGCCTACAAGGGAAGACTGGGGAAAGAGATAACTCTCGAAGCGGGGATTCGTGGAGCGAAGCAGTGCACGCTCAACGCGCTTTCCCTAGCCAAAAACGAACTGGGGGCTTTAAGCAAGATCAAGCGAGTCATCAAGGTCAACGGCTACGTCGCCGGAATGCCGGGCTTCCACGACCAGGCCAAGGTGCTTAACGGCGCCAGCGAGCTCTTGGTCGAGCTCTTCGGGGAAAACGGCAAGCACGTCCGTGCCGCCGTCGGCGTGACCGACTTGCCGATGGGAGCCTGCGTCGAGATCGAATATCTATTCGAAGTCCGCTGAGGACCCGCGATTCCGCTTTCGGGCCTTTATTGACCCACCTTCTCGAACATGTATTGGATTTTCCGAACCAGCGAAGCGATGTGGAAGGGCTTCGTGACGTAGTCGTTGGCGCCGTATTCCAAGGCGCGACGGCGGTCGGATTGGGAATCTTTCGCCGAAAGCATCAAGACTTGGATGGGATGTTCCGGATGCAACTCGCGAATCTGACGACAGACCTCGATCCCGGACATGCCGGGCATCATGATGTCGAGGATGACTAGGTCGGGGGGATCGGCCTCGACCTGGCTTAAAGCCGAAAAACCGTCGACAACGCTGCGAACCTCATAGTGGAGGCCCACGAGCATCCTTTCCAAGATTTTCCGGATTTGGGGATCGTCGTCGACCACCAAAACCTTCCGTTTTATCCCCACCTCTGCCTCGCTCATAGACCAACCTTATTCCAAATCCATT
>JAIOPF010000227.1 GCA_021414045.1 Deltaproteobacteria bacterium
TCATAATCATCCAGCTTCTGCAGGTATTCGGCGGCCAGGGAATTTTCCCGGATCGTTCCCAGCAGTTTCTTGGCCTCGGCAACCTTGTTGTCGGCGAGCTGAATCTTCGCGAGAGAAAACACCGCCAGTTCATGCAAGGACTTGTCCTGCTGTCCCACCGCCTTATCGCCCGGATCCATGGCGCCGACCTTGTTGAAATACTCCTTGGCCTTCTTGTCCATCCCCGAGACCTCGTAAAGCTGAGCCAGGGAATAATAACCGGAGGCTTGCTGGGCGGGATTGTCCTTGAGCGTTTCAATATGGTCCTTGACCGGCTTGAGCGCCTCCTCCATCCGGTTTTCGATGCCGAGTTGACCGAAGGCTTGGGCGGCTTCCATCGACTTCTCCAACCGGTCCTCGAAGGGAATCGCCGCGTTGCGGCTTTCGGCGAGGATCTCGTGGGCCTGAACGTCGGCCTGGGCGAAACCGCGCACGAATCCGGGATTGAGCGCGGTGAAAAACTGCGCGTCGCTGTCGGTCTGGGCGCGAGCCAGGCGTTCCTGGAAATCCGTCGCGATCGCGTCCTTCTGCGCAATCTCATCATCGCTCAATTCGCGGAATTTACCGGCCTTGGTCAGATAGACTTTGATGGAGGTTTCCGCCATGGCCCAATCGCCGGAATACATCGTCTTGATTTTCTCGATTTCGGCCCAATCCTGCTTGTCGAGTGCCTTCAAGGTCGAGTCGGAGCCGCGATCGATGTAATATCCTAAAATACCGTTTTCGAGGCGCGAGCCCAAGCCGTGCTGGCGCATTTCCTGGACGGCCCAATCCTGGTTTCCGCCTAGGGACGGGAAAAAGTAATAGTCGTTGTCCTTCAGGATCGAGCTCGCCAGCTTACCGACCGCCTCGGTCGGCGCCTTCAACGCATCGGCCTGCAAAATCGGGGTGTCCCCTTCAGTGAAGGATTTCTTGAACATGGCCAGGGTGGCGGCCAGTTGCTTGGTCTGCTCCAGGCGGAAGTCCGCCGGAAGATCGGGATTGGTCTCGATCATTCTGCGCCACAGGTCCGCGTGATTCATCAGCTGCTTGCCGAGCTCTTTACGGACTTCTTCTTTGGAAATATCTTGAGTAGCGATGAGCGCCAAATCGGTCTGCAGGAGGGAGCCGGCTTCCATCACCTGCCCCTGGCGCACTTCGGGCTTGTACATCGACCACTCGGCGCCGTACGCCTTCATGTCGTGCTCGGCACCGTGCTCGTTGCTATCCACCAGGAAGGAGATGTGATCACGCATCGTGCTCTGGTGCTCTTTCAGGTTCTTGTCGATCTCGTTGACGCTTTCCTGGTCCTTCAACTGGTCGAAGAAATTGCGGGCGGCCATCATCCCTTGGATGCCGACATTGTTGTAGCTGTAATCGTTGCCCTTGAGGCTGTTCGCGGTCCTCGTCGCCTTCTCCAGCATCATGTCCTCGTACGCCTGAAGAACTCCCCCATCGTCGGTCCTGATTCCAGAACCGCGAAGCGCGTCGAACATCTTGGACTGCATGTCCAAGGTATCGATCGTCGACAGAGCACCCTCATCCTCCGGCTTCACCCAGTACTGCATGTTTTCGATGTACTCGATGGTTTCCTTGACCTTGTCCGCATTTCCCAATTGGGCGTAGAGCTGCAGCGCCTCGACGGCCTTAGCCCTGCCGGCGACGTAATCGTCCTGCTGGAGAGCTACCCCTGCTTGATTCATGTCGGAATTGGCCTGTTGGTTGGCCGAGAAAAAAGTCCTCATACCGTCCGGCGTAAAAAACCTGCGAAACCTGGCGTCCTGCGTATCGTCGCCGACGAAAGCCTGGTGATACATCGCTTCAAAAGCCTTTTCGTCCCAAGCTAGGCCTTCGCTCGTGGCAAAGGCTTTCGCGGCGCTCTTCAACCCGGGTCCCTCAAAATTCGCCCCATGAAATACGTCCAGCATTTTGAGATTAATATCGTGGTCGCTGGGCAAGGGCATCGCATACTTCCGCTCATCGACGCCGCGAATGACTTTCCATCCGCTCATGATCTGTCCGTAGACTTCCACCCGAAAGCTGCTTTCCATGGAAGTCGCCGGCAAGGCGTCCATGAGGGTCTTCCATTGGTCCAGGACGTCAGCCAGGCCCGAGTAATATCCAAACTCCCGGTCGACCCCGGCGGCCGCTTGGGCGTTATCCAACTGCTGGACAGTCGAGAGTTCGCCTGGCTTCAGATTAAGAGTCGGCAGGGCCGCGTCGCGCAGCGCTATCATCTCGGCCTCCACCGTTGAGACGTCCTTCTGGTACAAGGCTAAGTTATCCGTGTAATGGATGTCCTCGAGTAAAGCTGTAATTTTTTTGGTTTCCTCGATCTGGGCATAAGAATTCTTGGCGATATCGATGATATCGTGCGCCGGCTTAAAACCCTCGAAAGGTTGGAGGGATTTCGACTCCCAGAATTGCACCCGGAAATTGTAAAATTCCCGTGCCAGCTTTAAGTTTTCGAAGCGGTCGGTTTGGCTCAAAGTGGGAAATTTACGCAGAGTTTCGGCGTAATTGGAAAGTTTCCACATTGCCACCAAGGCATCCCGCTGTCCTGTCCAGGACTTTTCGTAGGACTGGCGCCGGAAATTATCCATCTCCGTCCGGAAATCGGAGCGCAATTTCCCCTGATACCGAGTCCGAAAGTCCGTATAGATTTCCCCGAGGGAATTCGGCGCCGACTGCAGCAGCGTTTGGTAATCCGCCATCGCCTTTTCATAATTCCCGGCGCGTTCGTATGCCTCCGCTCGGTTCAACAAGGCCGAAGCATCGTTCGGAACTAATGCCAAAACCCTTTCGCTCGCTTCAAGAGAGCTTTGGTATTTCGCCTTCGCGGCGTCCAAATCGCCTTCCGCGACCTTGATGCGGCCCAGCACGAGGTCCAGGCGGGCCCGCACACGTAGGACGCTCGCTTGGTCGTCCTTCGACAGCGTGGCGAAATTTTTCTCGAGATCCTCCAGCGCCTTGGAAACTTGCTCGGAGGACTTTTTGGCCTCGATGAGCTGTTCCTTACTGAAAGCGACCGTTTCCTGTTTCCCTGGGGTCGGCAGGTTTTGCGCGGTACGCTCCAAGGCCTTGGCACCCATAGCGACCATCTTGTTCAGATCGGCGATGTCCTGGGTCGCCAACCAAGACCCCGCGTTCTCAGCCTTGTCCAATAGGATGGGGACCGATTCGGCGACCGGCAGGTATTGCGAGGCTTCCTGCCACCGTTCTTGCTTCAGATAGAGGTCTCCCAGGGCCTTGCGGTCGTCGGCGCTGTCGGGAACGATGCCTACGACCGCAAGATAAGCAGCAATCGCTGGTTCGTCCTTTCCCTGAGCGACGAAAAATTCGGCCAAATTGCGATTCGCGTCCGCCGAGCCGGGGCCGAAATGCGCCGCCGCCTGGAGATGGCATAGCTTTTCCGCATCCGTCTTCGCCTGATCGGCGAGGCGGGAGTGATAGAAGGAGAGCTTTTCGTTCCAAGGCAGGGCCTCGAAGGCGGCCTTTTCCTTTTCCGAAGCAAAGGCGAGCTTCGCCAGGCCCTTTTTGCCGGCCCAAGGCGGCGGCTCCAGACCAATTTCGCCGCGAACCTGGACCACACGCGGATCGTCGCTGCTGGAGAACTTCATCAGCTCCACGGCGTCGAGCTTGCGGTCACCGTTGCTCGATCCCCCTTCCATGAGTCCAGTTGGGATCCCGGATTTCCGCAGGGCCTCGAACAATTTCATCGCCTCGGGATTACTTTTTCGGTCGAACCCCAGCTTGTAGGGCGTTCCCAATTCATCCGCGACCAAGGCCTTTTCGTGAAATTTTCGCGCCTTCTCCTTATCCCCCAGTTCGGCGGCCTTGCTCGATGCCAGCTCGTAGAGCGTCTTCGCATCGTGGTAGCGTTTCGTAGCGATCAATTCTTTTGCAACGAAGTTCACCGCCAGCGCGCGGGCTATCTTCGCGTCGCCCGCGCCCTGCAGCCACTGCACGATGCCGACCAAGTCCTTTGGGTCGGCGACGCGGACGGCGGCGCTGGCGTGTTCCCGAGCCGCTTCCGTTTGGTGGCGGCGATACATCAGGTCCGCCAAGGCACGATGCGCGCCAGAGTTGTCCCGGTCCATTTGGAGGGCCAGCCGGTAGGATTTTTCGGCGAATCCCCAGGCCTTCTCGGCATCCTTGCTTCCGGCAGGCAATGCCTTGGCCTTGCCCTCGAGTTCTTGACCCTTTTCCACCAGTCGTTTCGCTCCGCCAGCGGGCGAGTCGGTCAAAAGCTTGTCGACCTCCGGCGCCACAAAACCCAGCAACGCGAAGGCCTTTTTTAATATTTCGATTTCCTTCTGGATTTTCGGGGAAAATTTATCCGAGTGACTCAGGACATAGGCGACCACCTTCGGGCCATCGACTTCGCCGGACTCTTTGTGCGGGAGCTCCTTTTCAGGGATGTGCCCCTCTTTCGCCCAGCGCAGGAAAGTACCGTAAAGATCTCGCTGAGTTTCAATGCCATTCGCCATCGTCTTACCCCTTTGCCGCGTTCCCATCAGGGTTTTCCTGCCGCCTGGAAGGCGGGCTCGAAATCCATGGAGGAATCGGTAGAAAATCTCGGAATCGAATCGCTATTTTCATTGGCGCGGAACTCCAACCTCGCCTGCATTCTCTCACCCAACCACATTTGGAGTCTAGCAAAGCCGGGGACCCCCATCGCCATGGTATTTCCAATTTTTAAGGAGAATAGGAAAGCCATCCCTTGGAGCCAGGCCTGGGGCGAAAATGCCGCTTGGAAGGCCTTTTTCGGATCGAAACGGCCGATTTTGGCGAGCTGGTAATTGCCCATCAGGAAATCCCAGCCTTGAAACGTCGCCTTCAAGATAGGCGGCTCTTAAGACCGCATCCTTGGCCAGCATCTCTTCCGTCACGGTGACGCCGGCGGCCAATTTCCCACGGGTGACCAGGCGGGCGGCGACGAGCCCCTCGACTTTGCCTTCGAAAAATTTGGAAAAGGCCTGATTCGCTTTGCCCAAAACTCCGAACATGGCCCAGTTGAGCATCGTTTCTTCCACGAATGCGAAGGGATCGTTACCGATCTGAGTGAAAGCCTTCCCCACCCCGGAAAGACCATGATAGGCCGCACCATGCAAAACACGGGCGGTGAGAGTGAAACCCAGGGCATTCGCAAAACTCACCCCGAGTCTGCCCACACCTAAGAGAGCCGCGCCCTCCGCGAATAAGGCGCCCGCGCCCGCGGCGAAGGGAGTCACCGCCAAGCACAGCGAGAGGCGATTGCTCAAGGTCAGGTCTTTGTATTCGTCCTGCAACTCTTCGTGGATGGCCATCGCGTTGATGCGTCCCTCTTGGTCCAAGCTCGTGGACAACTCGCGGTATTTACGTTTCATGATCTCGAAATTTCCCGTGCTTTCAAAATCGTCCCATTCCGCATCGGTGACCGCCGAAGCGACCCAAGCACCGGCATTTCCAATGCCGTTCCAGATGTCGTCGAAGAGGTCGGCTTCGTCGCTCATCTCGTCATAGGCGCTGATGCGGGCGGAAACCTCGGCTCGCAAGACCTCGAAATCCACCCTTTGTTGGAGGCCCAGGTAGGCTTGAAGGCGCGCTTCCAGGGTGTTGACGGAATTTCCGGACCAAGGATCGGTGTTTTCGAGCTCTTGCAAAAGCGGCTTCATTCGGGAGCCCGCCGAGGAGGAAATTTTCTCCACTTCGCCCATTTCCCACTTGAGAATGGCGAGGCTATGGGCCTCTGCCCAGGTCTGTTCCTGTTTGGAGATTTGTTCAAGAGCGGCAAAGGTCTTGGGCAAATCGCTAGCATCGATGCTTTCCAAGTTATCTTGAACCTGCTTAAATTCGGTGCGAAATGCGTCCAACTTGCTTTGAGCTTTCTCCGTCTCCGTGCGGGCATCCTCGCGCAATCCATCCAGAACTTGCGATGACGCTCCCATCCATAGGCCATACTCGTATTTAAGAAGATTGAAGCCCCTCCCAAGAAGCGCGGCGCCAGGGCCCATGCCGGAAGTGTGGTGCTGGATATCGTGGTCTCGGGCGCGGGCCACCTCTTCTTCCAAAAATTTTTCATACAGCTTGCCGCTATTTTTCAAGAAGGCCACGAGCGCTTTTGCCATATCCGCATCGACGCCCACGTAACCGTTTTCACGGGCCGTGCGAAAGGCGGCTTCATTGATCGAGAAATCTTTCATCCGCGCCAGGTTGACTTCCAAATCCCTCTGGTAACGGTATCCGATATTCTTCTCGTATAGTTCGGCATGCTCGTCCTTTTGCACCTCTCGAATAAAACGAACGATCTCCGCATCGTCATGCCCGTATAATTTCTCCAACGCTTGGACACGGGCTTCCAAAGCAGCGGCGTCGCGGCTCAGCCCATCGCTTTCTCCGTATCCCGTGACTTCGTCCCCAAGGTCGTAGGTCAATCCCGTTTCGGGCTCGACCTCCAGATGTTCGTGTCGGTGAACGGTTTTCCTTAAATCCTCGAGCACCTCCTTCATCAGGGCCGCCAAGGCGGGATCATCGGTTTCGAGCCGATGCAGGGTCTTCAGGATACGCGACTCTTCCACCAACTTGGGCGAAGGACGCATATCGTAAGCGCAGGTTGCCTTATCCTGTTCGGTTAGCTCCGTTTTGAATAGGAGTCGGGAACCTTTCGGATAAAATTTGGCCAGGTCGAGCATGGCAGCGTTTTTTCGTGGTTCTATCTCCGAATAACGCTGTAGCGCCGCCAACTCCCTCTTCCCGGCTTCCGCCAAATCGGAGCGTCCGTAAAAATAGCCGGCGGCAAGGTGCAGTCGCGTTTTGCGCACCAGGGGCGACGAATCCAAGTGTTGAATTCCGCCTTCCGCGGAATCTTCCCACCGTGATAAAGACTCGCGCATCGCCGCTAATTTCACGACCAAGCCCGCAGAATTTCGTTCTTGCGCCATCGGCAAGGCTTCGGACAATAGACCCAGGAATTCCATCGCGCTCTCTTGAAATACCTTCGCCTTTTCCGGATCCTGGGAAGACCAGGGAAGGACTTTCTGGATGGGGTGAGCTAAATCGAAGAAAGCGGATTCCACCGCGTTCCAATCGCCTTTGCCCGCGGACTGTGAAAGGGACTCCAAAAGGACGCGGGCATTCTTCCACTCCCCGCCCGATTCCAAGACCTCCAGTTGCTGGAAGGAAGCCTTCAGGGAATCAAGCTCATCGCCACGTATTTGCAATTTTTTTTGATTACCTGCCGTGGCGCGATTCGCCATCTCCTGCAAAGAAGCCACGGCTTCTTCCTCCAAGAGATCCTTCAGACCCGACTCGAAGGAATGGATTTCGCCGCGCAGCGCTTCAATCTCCAAAAGAATGCCGGGATCGGCATCTTGCGTCTCTTTGGTGGGGACCAAATTCCAACTTCCGTCCGAGGCTTTCTCGTTTTTTAAAGACCCCAAGCTTAGAGGATAGGAAATCACCAAGCGGTGCATCCCATTCTTGAGTTCCCTCCTCTGATACACGGTGAAACCGTTCAAGCGCTCGGCCTGCGTGAGCAGTTGCTCGGCGGCCAAAAAATCTCCCGCCGCAAGCTTGCGCCGGGCCGATTCGACCCACTTCTTCGGTTCGCGATGCAAGGCGATGTAGGCGCCCTCATAAGGCGGCTTCACATAGATCGATTGCTGGTAAAAGATCATCTCCGGATCGTTTTCCCGAAGATAAATCCATTTCGCCAGCACCAGGTCGTCGTTTTTTTCCGCCCAAGCGCCGACTTCGAGATCGTAGGCGATCTTATCTTCCGGCGTCGCAAAAGGCAGCCAACGGCGCTGCAGCCCTACTTGGACGGCCTGGGCGAATTTCCCGGATTCGGCGTAGCGACGCGCCAATTCCTCGATAAGACGCGCGTCGCGTTGCCCGTCTTGATACCGCTCTTCCAGCGCCGGCAATTCGGACAATTCCGGCCTAAAGCCCGCGATCAGTCGCGGCCCCCTCGATTTCACCGTCTCCGCCCAGAGCGATGACAAACCGAAAAACTTTGCGGGTTGCTCCAACATTCTCTTCAAGGAGGCCGTCGCTATGGCTCGCTCCGCCTCCCGCTTCCGAGGCGCCACGTGCGACTTTCTGACCGCAAGCTTCTCCTTGGGCGGGGTTTTCAACGGCAACTCTCCATCGGGAATGGAGACTCGACCCGGATTTAGTTTTTGGAATTTGGGCGTCATCCTGCGATCCTTAAGCGGCTTTCAGTTGCACGCTCAGTTGCTCTTGGAAATGCTCGCCCAGACGCTTCCACTTTTGGGCCTTGGTCCAGTGATCGCGAGCCGCGCCGCTTTCCGAGAGTTCGGCTTCGCGGGCGGATTTTTCCTCGGCCTGGGCCTGGACCTGGGCGCGCTTGCTCGCCTTGAGGAATAACGTCAATTCGTGTTGCTTGATCTGAACTTGGATCTCGAGGCGACGCATCGGATCGGCTTGGAGGGAAGCCAGCGCGGCTTCGACCCGGGGCAATTGCTCTTGCCAAGCCTTGAGGTCGCCGGTCTCGGCCGATTTTTCAAGCTTGCGGAGTTCCGCGGCGACTTGCTGGACGGGGGTCGAAGGCAGCACCGATTGCTTCGATTGCGCCATCGCGACGAGAAAAGGATTCAAACCGGGTTTGGTGAATTCGGGTTGGATCGTGGTATTTTCTTGGTTCATAGCGCTCATCCTCCTGCCCTTTTCTATTCCAAGAGGCGTGCCAGAGAACCGAAATAAAAAATCTGATTAACTTATTAATATTATTAATATTTGTTACATCTAAGAGAATGAAGGAAATGGTGTAGTATGTATGATTTGTTTAATATTTTAATTTAATATAAAAATTATATATAATACATATAGTTATTAGCATATTTTAAAATGGTTAAAATTGACAAAATAATGCCATTTTAGCTAAAAATTTACACTATTCCGAACCCCCAGCAGAACAGTAAATTTCTTCATGCCCCACAGGTACCCCTCTTTCATCCCTTCCCCTTGACGCGTCCCACTTCATGGCTCATCCCGGCGGCGCGATAGTCTTTCCAGGCCTTCTTCAACAGGACTTCGGCGGAAATGACCGGGTGGTTCGCGTGATTCCGGTGGTAGGAGACAGAGCTTTGACAGGCCGTAGCCCAGGTGACGAATTTCGCCGCGGTCTCATAGGCTAAAGCAGCATCGGCTAGATTCCCCTGGTCGTGATTGCGCTCCGCCTTTTGATAATAGAGACGGTGAGCGCGATACGATACCCACTCAAGACTTACCTTGATTCCCCACACCTGGCTGGCCTGTGCCCACTCCCGCATGGACTGAGTTACCGGTGCCGCGGCGGCAGACAGCAAGCCCTCGAGACTGTCGACCGCGACGGCGTAAGCTTCGGCCGCATCTTCCGGTTCCTGGAGCCTCTCTAAAATCTCGCCACGCCGCTCGTACAGCTCGATCATCTCGAGTCGAAGCTTGATTTCTTCGGGAATTTTTCCTGGATACCAAGAAGCCTTGGCGGAGTCCTCGGCATCCGAACGGCCCCCGAACTCCAATATTTTTTGGCGGAGCACGAACTCCGCGATCTCCAGGACCTTGAGCGCTTCACGCGGATAACCGGTGTCTTCCAGAAGCTTCGCGGCATTGAGCCGGAGCGCCGCCGGTTCGACATTAAACCCATTGCTAAAACCCAAGGCATCGAAAATCGCCTTATCGAAGTCCGATGAGGGTTTCTCCAAGACCAAGTCCGATTCCCGATGGATGCCGCTGAGAAAATAATGCAGGGATTTTCCCCGGATGCGGCGCACCTGAATGGAATCAGATGCCGGCGAGCCTTCGATCGCCACGAGCACGGCCTCCATCTCTTGGGCACGCTGCGGGATATGAAAGATTTCTTTCCAACCGGGAGGTTCGCCGAAGGCCAGTACCATACCTCTTTTCAGCAAGAGCGGCTGTTGTGGCTCGACACGAGTCCATTTCGCCCCGGCCCGGTTCCAAAGCCAAGTGGCCGCGGTCTCGCCCCCGTCCCGAGTCCTAAGAAAAACCTGATTTTCTTCGCGAACCATTTCTTCATGCCCGAACCAAGAATTGGAATCGGAGGAAAATTGCAGATAAGACTTACTCGGACGTCCGACTTGGATCACGCCTTCTCCCGCGGGAAATTTGAGCGTCGCGAGGTCCCCCTCGACGCGTACTCGCTCCTCCATCCCTCCACCCAACAATAATTGGATCCCTTCCAAGGGCATGGCGACCAGGGACCCGCCCCGCCATCCTTGATACAGGCGCCTCAGCATGGAAGCAGGGCGATAGGATTCGCCGGATTGCGTGATCCACCGCCAGGCTTGCTGCCAAAGGTTCCGTATCGATACAGGATGGTAGAACGAGCGGGATTCGGGAGCTATGAGCCGCGCCTGCGGCAGATTTTGAAACTGGCGAAGACTCTTTGCGAAACGGGGCGCCAAGGCTGTGTCCTTCTCGAAACGGCGGAGCGCCACCATTTCGACCGGCTCCTGCTCTACAAGGGCAAGGGCCGTCTCTCGAGTGGAGGTCCGTTCCTCGAAAGGGCCTTCACCGATATCCAGCGACCGTTCGCCGAACGGTGAAGGGCCACGTGGAGCGCGTGGTGTCATGGTTTTTTATCCTCCGTGATGGAGAAATACCGTTCCAAATTTTGCCGAAGCCGTTCATTCGGCGCGCGGGAAGCCTCATAGATGTCCTGCCACCACCGGGCGAAGCCGGTCCCCTGCTCTCGATGCGTCGCCTGTAGGATGGTACGGGCTTGGATCAAACCGAAATTCAATCGAAACATCGCCTCGAGCGCCACGGGTATCGTATCAACGGCCTGCGGCAGCCAGGCTTCCGGGGCGGCGAGCTCCGCGGGCGTGCGTTCCATCAGACCGAGAAAGGTGTCCAGACCGATGCGCGTGGCGAGTTTTCCGTCCAACCCCCAACGTTCCCGCAGCTCGGGCAGAATCGCCAGCATGCCGCGGAAGAAGAATCCTAAGCCCCCGGGGACGCCGGAGAGAAATCCTCGGAACAAGCTCATCTCCATCTGGGTCCGGTCGAAGAAGGCCAACAGTTCGTCGAAGCGCGGGTTCGGCCCGGAGCTATCCTTCCAATCGCGGATAAAGGCCGGAACCTGCTCCAGGCCGCCTTCGAATCTCGGTTCGAAACGGGCTAAGCGTTCCAGGAGAGAGGCGATTTGATCCGGGTTGAAGCCCTGACCAGAGAGGTCTTCGAGGAATTTCGGCAGGCGATCCAGCATACCGATACCGAAACGCTTCGCCATCGGCCCCTCGAACAATACCTGCGTTAGCTTTTCCGGAGACCACCCGATGCAACGCGCCATCTCCAACAAGGGCGGCAGGCGCACCAATCGAAGCTCGGCCTGCTCCGGACTATTCGCGACGACGGCGCTCAACAAGGCTTTGCTCTGGTCCTTCGACCAGCCAACCTCTTGCATCGATCGAAACAGGTCGCGGAAACGCCATTGCGTCCAAGCGGGAGACTGCCCGATCAGGATGGCCAGATAGTCGCCAAGCTCCGGAATCTTTTCGAATTGGGCGGGATCGGCCCGGGTAAACTCTACCAGACTCCAACGATAGGGATCCTTCGCCGTATCGCGGTGCCGCTCGACGCGCAGGACGGTTTGGGAAGTCGGATCCAAGGGCTCGCCGGGCGAATCCTTCGGATCTTTTCCGAAGAGAAGGATAGTTCCATCTTCCAGCACGACGTCCTTCCCTCTTGGTTGCGGAATCCATTCCTTCCCTACTTCGCCGCTTTTTTTGGTTAAGATCCAAACGACCGGATCGCGACCCAGGTTGCGCACCATCAGAACCCCATTTTTCTCCTCGAAAACCGCCTGCTCCGGGCCAATGGCGGCATTTTTGAAGAGGTTGACGAATTGCGGGCCGCGAGTGCCAAGGTCCTCGACACGGCTGCGTAAATGCAGCATTCCGTCCCGGACGCCGTAAAGTTCATTCTCCGCCGTGTTGGAACTTCCTGAAAGATTTCGGTCATTATGGTCTTTCGAGGGCTTGCTCCCCAGCGTGAAAATGGTGCCGGGCTTGAGAAAGGACAAGCGATGGACCCGAGTGCCGAACAAATTCCGAGCGCGCAAATAACTTGGAAATTCCGACCAACTCGTTTTCACCGGTCGAGGCGCGATCCCGTCGGCGCCGGCTATCGCCTGAAAACTGATGTAGTCGCGAGACATTTCCGCGCTAGAAGCTCCCGCCTCCCCGAAACGGGCCTGAGCTTGGTCGACCGGCTTTCCCAGCGTGGATTCGTGCGCGGAAGTTTCCGAAACGCCTAAACCCCCGCGTCCTTCACGAGCGCCCTCCAAGTCTCTCAATTCCGTGGGATCTCTTTCAGAACCACCCCTAGGAGGTGGAATTCGCCCGTTACCGCCCATACCCGCTCCTGATCAAAAGTTTAGAAAAGTCCGCCCACGTGATTCTGCAAGCGCTGCTGAAAGTGTTCGCCCAAGCGCTTCAATTTCTGCGCCTTCGCCCAAAGTTCGCGCGAAGCGGCGGCATTGTCGGACAGCTCGGCTTCCTTCGCCTGTTGTTCGCTGGCCTGAGCCTGCTGCAGGGCTTGCTTGCTGGCCTTGAGATACACGGTCAATTCCTGCTTCTTGACCTGCACCTGAACTTCGAGACGCTTGATGGGATCGCTGTAGATCTCTTCGGAAAGTTTCAAGACCTCGGGAAGTTTCGCCTGCCAAGCTCGAAGCTCGCCAGCTTCCGCCAATTTTTCCAATGACCGAATCTCGACATTCAATTTCTGCAACGGCGTCGCCACAATCAGAGCGCCGCGCGATTGCGCTAGCGCCGCGAAGAAGGGATTCATTCCAGGTTTGGCGAATTCGGGCTTGATTGGCGATTTGATTTCCATGGCTTTACCTATTCCAATAAGCGTGCCAGGGCGCTCGCAAAGACCCTCATTTTAACCACTTGAATTTACTTATTGTTTTATGCAGAAGCCGGAAGGTTTCGAATTGGGATGTTGTATAGTTTGCTAATATTTTACAGTGACTACCTTAAACTAATTTATTTTCAATAGGTTATATTCATTTACCCAATATGTATTTATAAGAATAAATTCAAACATATCATTCAAAATAGCCCAAAAACCTTGAGACTCTCCCATTTCACCGCGCCCCACAACGGCAAGAAACAAAGACAAATACGTCTAATCATTTCATAAGAATCAAAAATCATACATTCAAAATCAGGCTTATAAATAATTGATTTTTATACATTTTTTTAAAAAATATAATTTCATCTCATAATAGACCCTTTTTCCTTCATCAGAAGGACACACCCCATTCCCGGCCCTCAGAAGAATTTTTCCATACTTTTCATCAAGTTAAAATCGCATCCACCACGAACGCCGATCTGGCACAGCCTTTGTAATAGCTTTTAGGCAGTGCCGCTCGGGGCGGCAAAAAAAAGATCTCTGTACCAGACCCTATTCCTCATCCTCA
>JAIOPF010000228.1 GCA_021414045.1 Deltaproteobacteria bacterium
GAAGAGCCCGGAGTTCGACACGATCTTCGAGCGCACGATCGAGATCATCCAGCGCCAGGTCGCGCACCTGCGCGAGATCGCCAGCGACATCAATTTCACCGTGATCGAACTCTGGGATTTCTTCCTGAGCTGGCTCTTCAACAGCCTCTACGATGGCCTGGAGGTCGATCAAGCCGGCCTGGCCCGCATCAAGAAATTGGCGAAGGACTCGCCTCTCGTCATGGTCCCTTGCCACAAGAGCCACGTCGATTACCTGCTGCTCAGCTACATCTTCTATCAAAACGACTTGAGCCTCCCCCACGTCTGCGCGGGGATCAATCTCAACTTCTGGCCCCTGGGTTCCATCTTCCGCAAGTCCGGCGGTTACTTCATCCGCCGCAGTATGCCGGGCGATGCCCTGTATCCTCTTGCGCTCAAGAGTTACGTGAAAGAGCTGATGCGCGAGGGATATTTCCAAGAATTCTTCATCGAGGGCACGCGTTCCCGTTCCGGAAAATTATTCCCGCCCAAGACCGGCCTGCTCAACATGATGGTCGAGAGTTTCGCCGACGGCGGCGTTCCCGACGTCTTCTTCGTGCCTGTGGCCCTGGGTTACGAGCGCATCTTGGAAGAAGGCGCCTATCTCAAGGAAAGCAAGGGCGCGAAGAAATCCAAGGAGAAGTTCACCGACCTCTTCCGCCTGCCCAAATTCCTGCGCCGCCGCTACGGCAAGGTCTACATGCAGTTCGCCGAGCCCATCTCGCTACGCGCCACCTTGCAAGGCCAGGGCGAGACCGAGGCCCTAGCCCCCGCCCAACTCAGGCCCAAGGTCGCCGAGCTCGCCGAACGCATCTGCATCGAGATCAACGAGGTCAGCACGGTCATGCCCTCCGCCCCCGTCGCCACGGCGCTGTTGGCTCCGCACGGCCGATCCATCCTTCCCCAGGAGGTCCGCGATCGCTCGAAACTCTTGCTCGATTTCGCACGGCAAAAGGGCGCTAGGCTCAGCGACAGCCTCAAAGACAAGCCCGAGGAGGCGATGGAGGAAGTCTTGGCGCAATTCGTCGCAGAAGGCCTGGTGCGCGAGCACCACGACATCGAGGGACGCTTCCTCACGGTGAAGGACGAGACGCGCGGCCATTTGGAATTCTTCAAGAACCAGGGCATCCATGTTTTCGCCAAGGAATCCATCGAACAACTCTGCGAAAAACGCGCGCCGGGAAACCTCCAGGCCGTCCACGATCTACTCGCCAAGGAGTTCTTCTTCCCGACCGCCGGGACGCCACCCAGCCAAGCCCCGCAGGCGCCGGCCTGGTTGAGCGACGTCGTCCTGCCCGTCCTCGAATCCTACTGGCTCAGCTTATACGTCATCGAACAGATCCCCTTCGACAAATGGGACGACCGCAAGCTCTCGCAAAAGATCCTCGAGCTGGGCGAAACCCTCAAGATGCGCGGCAGCATCGAGTACTACGAGAGCCTCTCGCGCTTCCCCATCCAAAACGCCATCGCCCGCTTCGTCGAGATGGGAATCCTCAAGAACCACGTCGAAGACATGGGGCCCAGCGGCAAGAAGCTCTTCTCTCCGGGACCCAACCTCGAGGTCCGCGAGAACACCCTGCACCTGCTCGAAACCCTTTTGAATAAGCCCCGCTCGCAGCCAGGCGCGAAGAGCGACCACTCGGCCTTTCCGAACGTCTTCCCCCTGGTGCCGAAAAGCGAAAAGGTTTAAGCCATGCGCGTCGCCCTGCTTGGCGGCTCCTTCGACCCGCCCCATTTGGCCCATATCCAGGTCCTGAAATATTTGCTCGCTTCGGGGCGCTTCGACGAAGTCTGGGTCTTGCCTTCGCCGCAAAATCCGCTCAAGCCAGCTTCCTCCCCTTTTGAAACACGGCTGGAAATGTGCCGACTGGCTTTCGAGGGTCTCGACCGTCGGGTCCAAGTCATGGAAGACGAAGGATCGCTCAGCGGCTACACCATCGATCTCGTCCGTCATTTGAAGCAGCACCATCCCAATGCCGACTTCACCTTCATCGGCGGCGGCGACCTGGCGGCGGAGCTACCTCGGTGGAAGGAGAGCGCGGCGCTGCAAGGCATGATCGCCTTCGAATTTCTCCCCCGCCCGCCGCAGCCGAATTCCCCCTTCGCGGCGATCAGCGCCACGCAGATCCGGGAGCAGGCAAAAAAAGGATTGCCCATCGCCGATCTCGTGCCTAGATCCGTGGAGAGTTTTATCCGACATCATCGCCTCTACCAGGATGCCGCGCATGAAGATTGAACGAGCCTTAGTCGTCTACAACAAACCGCTCTACCAACTGCATGTCCTCGAACAGCATGACCCCCACTACATCGGCCTGCTCAAGAAAAAGCATCCGACGACCAAGCTGTGGAAGGCCGTGCACGCCATGCACCAAGAGACCCTCGAAGGCGTGCGGTCGACGCTGCAGTTGCTGGGCATCGTGACCGACACCGTATTCCGCGGCCACTTAAAAAAAATCGGGAACTACGACCTGGTCGTCACCGTGGGCGGCGACGGGACCTTCCTCGACATCAGCCATTCGCTGGGATCCCAAGTCCTGCTCGGCGTCAACTCGGCGCCCATCGACAGCACGGGCGCCCTGTGCCGGGCCAAGGTCGACAGTTTTCTTTCGCTGCTCATCGACTTGATCACCGGCGAGCGACTGCCCCTGAAGATTCCGCGGCTGAAAGTAAAAGTGAACGGCAAGGCCCTCTCCTATCCTGTCTTGAACGAAGTGCTCTTCGCCAATCAAAGTTCGGCGGGAACGGCCCGCTACCTCATCGTGCTGGGCAAGCGAGGCGAGGAGCAAAAAAGCTCCGGAATCTGGGTCTGCGCCCCCACCGGATCGACGGCGGCCATCCGCTCCGCGGGCGGAAAGCCCATGCCCATCGCCAAAACGGCCATGCAATACGTGGTCCGTGAACTCTTCACCGAGCCGAGCAAGCACTTCAAGATCCGCCACGGCATCCTGCCCAAGGGAAAGAAGCTCACGATCTATTCGAAGATGCGGCAAGGTGCCCTGTTCATCGACGGAAACAAGATCTCGGTGCCGCTGAA
>JAIOPF010000229.1 GCA_021414045.1 Deltaproteobacteria bacterium
CCCCTGGCTTTCTATCTTTTTACTTCGGATCCGAAGATCGAGGCCCAGGTGATGTCGCGTTCGATGTTCGGGGGGGGGTGCATCAACGATACGGTGGCGCATACCGGCGCCCCCGAGCTTCCCTTCGGTGGCGTGGGCGGGAGCGGCTTCGGCAATTACCATGGCCAGCGCAGCTTCGAGACTTTTTCCTATCCCCGTTCCATCCTCAAGCGCTCGACCAAGATCGACGTTCCGGTTCGGTATCCTCCCCACACCGGCCTCAAGTTCAAGATACTGAAGAAGATGCTCGGCTAAACCTCCCGCGGGATATTGTCCAAGCGTCTTCGACCCGTTAGAATGGGGGAAAGCCATTTAGGAGGATATCTCTATGGAGAATTGGGAAGAAGAAATCGGGATGGTGGATCATTATTACGGCCATGCCCACGTCGCCGGCATTTGGCTGAAAAACGGCAAGCTCAAGCTCGGCGATCGCCTGCATTTCAAGGGGCATACGACGGATTTCACGGAGACCGTCAGCTCCTTGCAGATCGAGCATATGGACGTCCGCGAAGCCGACCGTGGCGCTCATGTCGGGATTCCGGTGCACGAGAAGGCTAGAGAGCACGACCGGGTTTTTATCATTCATCAATAAGGGATTATTTCCTGGGGGCATCCTGGGGCGAGGGCTCAAGTACCAGCGCTTTTCCGTCCCCCCGGGGGTCGCTGACCGCCTCGTATCGCTTCGTCTTGGGATCGAAGGACACCGCTTGCACATTTCCCCAAGGTTTTTCCAAATGGGTGGGTAGTTTTAATTTCTCCAAAATCGCTCCGAAAAAACGATCGCTTTCGCCGAAGACCTCCGCGGGGTCCACTTGATAGTGGATGCGCTCTCCGGCCACACTGGCCTTCAAGTCCTGTCTCAAGAAGAAATACCGCATCAAGGTCTCGAGCACGCTGCTGATGATGCGGGGACCGCCGGGTGAGCCTAGCGCCAAGATGGCGCGGCGATTTTTCGTCACCAAGGTGGGCGCCATGCTGGAGAGCGGGCGCTTGCCGGGGGCGACGGAATTATTCGCGGATTGCACGAGCCCGAAGGCGTTCGCCTGTCCGGGCGCCGTGGTGAAATCGTCCATCTCGTCGTTCATCAAAATGCCGGTGGGTCCCGCCGTGACGCAGGAGCCGAAGGAAAGATTGAGGGTGAGCGTCATCGCGACGGCGTTGCCTTCGGCGTCCATGACCGAGAGATGCGTCGTGTTGCCGTCGGTTTTCTTGAGCCATTCGCGGACGGGCATGCCCTTGACGAAATCGGGGTCGCCCAACTCGGCGTTGCGGTCGCGAAAGACCGTCTCCAAGACGCCGACCAAGGCTAGGGTCCAGGCCTCGTCCCCCGCGTCCTTATTCTTGCGGAAAAATTCCTCGAGCAAATTCATCCCGCGCAGCACCGCCAAGCCTCCGGAGGTGGGAGGCGGCATTCCCCAAATCCTGCCGAAGGGGAAGTCCACCCACAAGGGTTCGCGTTCCACCGCGCGATAGGTCGAGAGGTCGGCAAGATCGAGGAGGGAGCCCTTGCCGCGCAAATTTTCCACCATCAGTTTCGCCGTGGCGCCTTGGTAAAACTCGCCGGCTCCGAGGTCGCGGAGCTTTTTCAAGGACTCCGCCAAATTTTTCTGCACCAGAATGCCGCTCGAATCCGGGGCCAGGAGTTTTCGGTAAATTTGGGAGGTATGATAGTCGCGCGAGAGGCAATCGGCCTTGTCGCGGATGCGTTTGTCCAGTTCCCGCTCGGGGCCGAAGCCCTCTTCGGCGAACCGCACCGCTTCGGGGAAGAGGCGGTTCCAGCTCATTTGTCCCCAGCGCTGGTGGAGGAAGGCCAGGCCCGCCGGTTCTCCGGGAACGGCAATGGCCAGGGGGCCGGCGCGGGAGGCCTCCGGGTCGAGGTCTTGGTTGAGGAACATGGCGGCGGTGGATTGGAGGGGGGCGGTTTCCCGGAAATCGACGGCGTGCACTTTGCTAGTCTTGGCATTCCAGATCAGGGCCATGCCTCCGCCGCCCAGTCCCGAATGGTAAGGTTCGACGACCGATAAAGTCAGGGCGGCGGCGACGGCGGCATCCACCGCATTTCCGCCTTCCCGCAAGACTCGCGCCGCGGCCTCGGTGGCCAAGGGGTGCTGGGTGGCGACGGCGCCGGAAAATGCCGGCGCGGCAGCGGCCGTATTTCCCATCAGAAGATAGAGGAAAAAGAGCGAGAACCAGACGACGCGGTGCAAATACGGTCGGAGCATGTGCGAGAATTTAAATGAACTACTATTGACAAGCTATTAAAAAATATATGTATTTTAAGAAAATATATTTAAAAATTCGAGACCGCAATCCAGGCAACCCCAAGCCGGGCACGCCGATAATGTGGCATCCTGAAATTCGGTGGGCACATGAAGGGATAGGACCGTGGTCCATCGCCCCCTTGTGCCGACATCTTGGTTTTCCCGTCCCGGAGCGGATTCTGTTCGCGGACTTTCCTCTCTCGATCAAGTTTTGGAGCAGCTTCTCCTCGATCCGGATTTTCGCCGTTCGCTCTCTTCCGACCAAATTCGTGAATGTGGCTCCTTGCTTCAGGAGCGCGATCCCGCCCTTTTGGCGGAGGCCGTCTTTTCCTTGGGCCATCAATTAGAGCGGTCCGAGGCCTTACAGGCCGCCATCGAAATCTACCAAGCCTTGGGAAGCTCGGTTGGAGCAGGGGCGCTTCAGGCCCGGGCCCGAGGACGCCTCGACGCCATCTTGGGGCAAGGTCCCGTGCAAAACCGCCTCGAGGACCTAGGCCGTCGCTTCGTTCGCCAAGCGACGGAGCCTTCCGCGATTTTCAGCTTCGCGATTGCCGGCGGAATTGCCGGGATGGTGAGGAGTTCCGTTTTAAGCGGCTTGGCCCTGCGCGCTCCTTCCTTTTGGACCCGGGGACTCATGGCCCGGGGTTTGGCGGGTACGGCGGCCTATTTGGCCGAAGTTCCGGCCTTCGTCGGAGCGGGGAGATTTTCACGCGCGCTTATATCCAACCCCGGCGCGGGTGCCGGCGAGCCGAGTTTGTCTCAAGAGTTCTCAGGAGCGGCGATATTCTTGGGCGTCCTGAAATTCGGCGGATTTCTCGGGCAAGCCTCTTTTGGTCGCCTGACTCGGAACGAGTTGCTGCGCGGCCTTGGAGGCTCCCTCAGCCAAGTCGGGTCGATATATCTGGGACATCGCTTGCAAGAGTTCGCCGGATTGCGGCCGGGCCATGGCGAAGCCAACCGCTGGGTCGACAGCCTCGATGCCTGGCTGCAGATGAGGGTAGGGGGGCGACTTTTGGGGCATAGCTCGGAAGCTTCGAGGCGCCGCTGAAAGGCTTTCCGGGTATCGGCGAGGCGGTTTCTTTTTCTCCCGACCGCCAACTCATGATCCAACGTTGGGGCCTTGATTCCGTCAGACGCTTTTCTCGCGAGCTCGAGGGCGTCGCCCGCCTGCTGGGGGTCTCCGTTCAAGCCCTGGACCGACTCCATGTGGACAGCCGCATCCAAGAGAGCGAAGTCCTCGAAGCCGGATGGCTTCGGTTTCACTACATGCTGCGTCACTCCGACACAGCCGGGTCCCGTGGCAGCTACGTCAATTGGATTTCCCGCCTGATGCTGGAAGAAGCCGTCGATCGCGGCGAGGCTTTCCGGCTCGACTCGATGTTCGAAAAACTCCACGCCGGTTGCGGTTTGGCGGAGTGGGAGCGTTTGGGAGCGGAACTTTTTCCGGATTACGATATTTTCACCGCTAGTAAAGTCACGGGTTCCAGGCCGCCCTTCGCGCCGGTCTACGCTTTTTCTTTTTTCCGCCAGGTGGAATCCTTGCCGATCCATCCCGACGCGCGGCGAGCCCTGCGGCAGTTTCTCCGGCACCAGGACGAAATTCCGGAGGGGGTCCTGCCGAGGTTGACTCAACACTTGCGGGCCCACCCGGAATTTGTTTCTTCCGTGGAGGAAGCCTTGGCCGTGGCGCGGAAATATTTCAAGCCGAATCCCCGCTCTACCCGCATGTTTTGGAGCTCGGCGATGCGAATATTCAATTGCGCCCCTTCCGTCACGACGGCTTGCCCCTGGACTGGCCCGTCTTTGGCACCCAACATGATGCCTACTTGGCGGATACCCGATTCTCGGGTTTTCTGGCGGAATTCTTCCGAGATTGGCGGACGCAACGCCGCAGCATGCAACATGCCCTCCGCGCGACGCAAACCTGGGAGCTGCTTTTGAACCTATGGCCCACGCCTCGCCCCTTGGTTTCCGAGGACATCGTGCGTGCCCTCGAATCCCTTTACGATCCCATGGCCACGGATCTGGCGCGAGCGATCCGGCACCGCGACTTTACCCTGCGTATCGTCGACGACGCCGAATTCAACCGATTAGTCCGCCAAATTTCGGGCGACGAGCGCGGCGAGTTCTGGTCCGGCTTCACCGTGCGCGGGGATCCCTATTTTTATCCCATGGACACCATCACGATACGCCAGATTCAAAATGTCTCGGGCGCGGTATTCCCCGAACTCGTCTTCGAGCGCTTGGTCACCCTGATCCACGAATACGAGCATCACTTGCACCGTTCCCTAGCCGATTCCCCCCAGATTTCCCAATTGAACGAGGAGATGAGTGCGCACCTGCGGCACCTGCACTTTCGTTCGCGGCAGGGATTCACCGAATCCATCGATGACATTTTGAAGGTTTCGCCACTGGGATTGGGCATGTATCTCAGGGATCGCATCGAGTCTTCTTACTTGCAGAGGTCGTTGGCTCCGAGAGTAAGGTCTCTGGAGCCCTTGGATTCATCGGAGGGAGCGCGCCGCGAGCGCATTGAAGATTCAGCTCATTATTCGCGGGGTTTGTTGGATCTGTCCTTGGATCGCCTTCTGGCCGTCTTGCGTCGAGGCACAACGGCTGGGGAAGATCGCGGACCCGTTCGGGATTGGCTGATGGAGGCTCGCCGCGTTTTGGAAGAGCAACGGAAGGACCTGGGCGAATGGATCGAGTCCAAGGAAGGAGTTCCGACCCCGTACCTGGAGGCGGCTTCCTACCGTTACGTCGATTTCGCCCGCGTTTGGGAGCAATTGACCGAGACTTTAAATTTGTTGGCGGAGGAACCTTCCACGGCGAAACTTTCGCTGATCCGACGGAGGCTGGATTGGGTGCTGTATGACGGCGGCCACGGCCGAGCTTGGGATTGGAACGAGGTGCCTTGGTTTCTGCGCCTGACCGAAACGACGCCGCCCGCGGAGGACCGCCTCGCCTATGGCCGGCACCTTTTGGAGCGCTTCCATCCCAATCCCACTTCCGAGGATTTCGATCTCCTTGAAGCGGCGGCTGGCGGCCCGATCCGTGGCCGCGATATCGCCTTCGATTTGGACGACACTTTGGGGGACACCGTGGCGCGACACGTCGCCGAGAAAATCCATGGTTTGGACCCGGGACGCTACGACCAAGACCCCCGTGAATCCGTGCACCAATTGCAGAGGGTCCGCGCCGTTTATCGTCACATGCAAGCCTTGCTCTTGGGGCTCTGGGCTTCCGGGAATCGTCTCCGTCTCTTCACCGCCTCGGACAATTACGCCGGGAACCATGACGCCTTTTTCAACGATTATCCCGCCCTCAAAGTCGCGTTCGGATTGGCCTCTCCTGAAGGTCCGGAGGTTTTGCTTCGTAGCGCGGATCTGGATCAATCTCCCCACTTTATGGATCGCCTCAAGTACCAAAGGCGCTATGCGGAGTTGTTTTCCGGAGAATCCGGAAGGAGATTTTTGCAAAACGTGAGGACGGAAAGAAGTTTGGGGGAATCGCGCGGTTTCCGCAGCGCCAAGCTTCCGACTCCAGGATTTCCCTTCGAGGTCCTGGTCGACGATTTGCAGGGATTCGGCGTGGAATTGCGCGAGGCCGGTTTTGGAGAGCGCTGGGTTCGCGCCCAGGGAAACGGACTTCGTCAATGGAGTTCGCTCGTCGAATTTTTCTCTAGTCCGCGCGAACCCGCGATGGATCTCTGGAACCGCTGGTTATCCGAGGAGTATGAAGAATGACTTCGCCTTTTTTAACATCCGTCCTGCGCCGTCATGCCGAGCCTCCCTCGGAAACATCCCCACTCGAGGCGCTGCTGCAAGACCGAGACTTTCGACGGAGGCTTTCCGAGTCCCAATTGCGAGAGTTGAATTCCTTGAATGGGGAAAGAAGTTCGACCCTTCTCGGCGAGGCGCTTTATTCCTTCGGTTCACGCCAAGAACAGGCGGGGCATTCGGAGCTGGCGATTTCGGTGTATCAAGCACTCTCCGCGAACGGAGATTTTGGTCAGTTACATGCCCGGGCCGAATCCAGTTTGAATGCCTTGCTGGGCCGAGGTCCTTGGCGGCAACGTATCGAATCGCTGGGAAGACGTTTCGTGGCGCAGGCCACCGACCCGGCGATGATCCTCGCCTTCGGCTTGGCGGGCGGCATCGCGAATTGGGTCCGCGGCGGGACCATGGCCTCATTGGCGTTTCGGGCGCCGAGCCTGCTCTCGCGCGGATTCGGCGCGCGGTTCCTCGCGGGGGCGACTTCCTATCTCGCCGAAGTTCCGGCCTTCGTCGCGACCAGCCGTGTCGCCAGGAGCTATCTTCATCCGCAGGCGGTGGATGGAACTTGGGGAGAAGAGTTGGCGGGGGCCGCCTTGTTTTTGGGCGTGTTGCGAGTGAGCGGGGGAGCGGCGGAGGAAGCCCTGAGGGTTCGCGAGTTTTCTTCCGTCGTTCATCGGGGAGTGGCCACTTTTGCCCAATTGGGCGGAATCTATTCGGCCCATGCCCTACAGGAAAATTTCGGACTTCGTCCCGTGGGCGACGCTTCCAGCCGCGTCGTGGACACTCTCGACAGCTTTTTACAGATGCAGGTCGGGGGTAGATTGATGCAAGGGGCGATTCCGGAAGTCTCTCCGCATTTGGCGCGGGCCTTGGCATCGGAGACTCCCCGCCTCGGCGCGCTTTCGAATCCGGGAATTGTGGAGCTAAATGCGCGGGAAACTTCCCGGTTTTCGCTTCCCGATCGATTGGCGGCCGCCGAGCGCGAGGGGGATATCCCCGCGCCGCTCGGGCAGCCGATCTCCTCTCTGGAAACCGAAAACGCAGCCCGACGGGAAATCCTTCAGCGTTACGACCGCGAATATGCGGTGGGCATCATCCAATCCTTCGAGGCCATCGCGAAGTTGTTGGAGGTGCCGCTCGATTCGGTTTTCGCGGTTGGGCGTCCCGGGCTGGAATTGGAGGGTGGGCGATTGTTCCGGGGCCTGCGTCGGTTGCGACACGCGGCCCAGTATTCCTCGACGGACGGCTTGAAGGGCAATTACCTGAACTGGTTGCTGCGCGTGTCGACGCACGAAGCGGTTCGTCAAAGTCGCGGCGATTGGGCGTTGAGGCTGATCGAGCACTTGGAATCCGGTGCCTCAGTGGAGACTTTAGAGGCCCTGGTCGCCGAGCAGCTCCCTTCTTACGACCTCTTCGGTCGTGGCGTCGTCCGCGGCGCCCCGACGCGCGATATCCCCCTGACGCGAGCCTCGGAACGCGCGATCCAGGGCTTGCCCTTGAGCGTGGAGGCGAAGGAGGTTCTGACGCGATTTGGTCGCTACCAAGGAGAGATTCCCTTGAATTTTTTCCAAGATCTTGGGGAGCGATTGAGGTCTTCCGATCCTGTCGCGACCATTATCGAACCTACCCTGCTGGGCCTTCGCGAAAGTCCCGTGGCCTATTTAAGGCTGGTTCGTCTTTTTCAAATCTTGGAACATGACGGCGCCATCCATGCGAAATTATTCGAACTGAACGACTCTCAATTGCATCTGTGGGGCGACGGCCAACGCAACGACGCGCCTCTCGCGCTTTTCCGCTCGCAGGGCGACGGTTACCTGGGCGAAGGGCGGTGGGTCGAATATATCAATGCGATGAGGGTCGAGAGCGAGCCCCTTCGGCAGCCCCTAGCCGCGATGATGCGTCGCGAGCGCACGGAAGAGATCTTGCGCTCGGTGTGGCCCGAACCGTGTGACTTGACGCCCGAGGACGTGCTCACGGCGCTGGAGCGCCTGGCGGACCCCATGTCCATGCGGGTGGCCCAGGCTCTGCGTTCGGGACAGGTGGAATTGAGATTTTTATCCGATGCGGATTTCGCCGAGAGTTTCGCCCGTGAAAACGGAAATCAGCGGGGCGAGCTGGTCCAGGCCTTTCTGCTGCCGGCATCGGAGGTCCATGCGCGAGATCGATTGGTGATGCGGCAGATCCAACGCGTTTCGGACTTTGTCTTTCGCAGGGCGCTGATCGAGCGCCTGGTTCACGCGGTTCATGAGTTCGACCATCATCTGCACCCGCCCTTGAGCCCGCGCAACGACCTGTCGGCCCTGCGCGAGGAGTTGCCGGCGCATCTGCGGCATATTCAGTACCGCGCGACCCTGGGATATCCGGAGGAATTGGAAGCGATGTTCTCGGAGTCTCCGGCCGGACCGGCCTTATACCTGCGCGACAAGGTGGAGGCGGCTTACTTTCTGCGTTATCTTCGGCGGCCCGCCGTCAGCGCCGCCATGGCGCTCGAGCCGGCGGCGGTCGCTGGACGGCTCACGGGATTGCAAGACCAATCGGATTACATCCATGGATTGCTCAATCTCGGGACCCGGGCGGTGGATTCCCCCAACTTGCTGGAATGGCTTCAGGAAGCGGATTGGTCCTTGGACGCCTTTCAACGCGATCTTCATGCCACGCGAGGCGCTTTCAATATCGCGGAACGAGGCGGCGCTCCAGTCGCCGAATCGGCGCGCGCGGAATTCGAGATCCTGGATGCCGCGTTCACGAAATACCGGAGGGTCTCTCGCCAATTGCGGACGATCCATCAGCTTTCCTTAAGGCCGCCGACGGATCGGCGCGATGTGGAGATCCGACGTCGGAGGGATTGGATCGCCTCGCTTGGAGATTTCGACATCGTGCGAGTCGCCTCGGAGTCCCCTAGGACAGGGGTGATGCCTCGTTACGAAGTCGGACTGAATTTGATGGGGCGGTTTCTGCCGCGATTGGATGAGACGCAGGTCGATATTTACGAACGCGCGGCCCGCGGACCTATCCGAGACCGTGACATCGCCTTCGACCTGGATAAAACCCTGGGCGATACCCTCTTGCGCTACCTGGCCCAAGACGCCTTTCGGGAACGTCCCGAATCCTACGATATCGGCATGGAGGATATCGTCCATCAATATACGCGGATGCGTTTGCCGTATCGCGGGATACAGGCCATGCTCCTAGGCTTGTGGGCGGCGGGGAATCGGGTTCGGCTCTACACGGCCTCCGAGAATCTCGTGGGTAACCACGAGGTGTTCTTCAATGACTTCCCCTTGATCAAGGTCGCGATGGAAATCGCTCCTCCCCAGGATGCGGAGCGACTGGTCACTCCCGAGGATCTCCACGCCGCGCCGCATTTCATGGACAGGCTTAAGTTCCGTGAATTTTACGAGCGTCATTTCGGCGATGAACGCGGCCGGGGTTTTTTGGAGGAGGTCGCTCGAGAACAGGGGCTGCGGCGGTTGCCGGATTTGACGGTGGCAAAATTGCCGTTTCCGGATTTTCCCTTCGACGTTCT
>JAIOPF010000230.1 GCA_021414045.1 Deltaproteobacteria bacterium
AGGCCTTTCCGAATCCGCCGCCTACCGGCACCAGCCACCGATCCGAATTGGGAGATTTCCAGCTCGCGGCCATGCTGGGCGAGCTGGTGAGGTACCAGCCGCGAGGCAGGTTGTAGTTGAGAATGGGGCGGAGGGTCATGGCGCTGATTCCCTTTCGCGTGTCGTCACCCGCAAAAGACCACACTTGGTTAACGAGGAGGCCGAGGACCCAAGGCCCTCGGTTATAGACTACGACCCCGGATGGCCCCATCGACCACTTGTCGCTGCCGATAATTTTCCCGGTCGCGGATGGGAAGACAAAGGCGGGTCCGACGCCCCAAAAGAGTTTCCCTTTGGAATTCGGCGTAAGAAACAACTGCAGGATGATATCCCCCAACCCATCGGCGGATTGCGGCCAGGGTTGGTGGACGATAGGAATGCCAGGTCGCGCCAAGAGGCTCCAGCCCTTGCTGAGACGGAAGGCGATGACCGGCTGTAGTCTCAGGAAGTTCAGGACCCCGTTGTTGGGCCCGAAGCCGAACTGCACGTTATCCTCGATCTGCACCCGCATGATGCGGGCGATCGGATTTTGGTCCTCCTTGGCAAGTTCGGTCGCGGTAAGGGACGCACTTGTCTCGTCCGCGCCGAATGCGGTATTCAAGGAGAGCAAGCCAAGTAGGGCCAGGATTGTGACGGGCAGCCATTTCATGGATTTTTCAAAGCCAAACTATTCCCGATTCACCCGAGTTTCAACCTGCTTGATGGCCCTCTCCATCGATTTCTATTGCGTTGATTTCTATTTGCGCCAACATCTGGACAATGGAATTGGCGGATAATCGAGAAAAAATCCTGCGAGAGTTAGGCCCCCTGCGTTGGCTACGCGCGGCCGCCATGTTCGCGCTCTTATTCCCGATCCTGCTCACGGCGCTGCTTGTCCTCGCCCATAAACTAACTCGGAATGGGATGAGCTTCTTGGTGAGCGGGGCGCCTTGGACGCATTGGTTTTGGTCGGGGCTCTTCTACCTCATGGTGGCGGGGGTCTTTCTCTCATTGCTGAATTTGGCCCGCCAGTGCCCACGTTGCGGTAATGGATTTTTTAAGCGGCAAAGATTGAAGCCGGAGGACGGCTTGTCCCAAATGGAACGTCCTGGCATCGGTTTCAATATCAACGGGTTCAGTCGGAAGTGCTTGAGTTGCGGCCTGCGCATCGACGGATCTAATCTCGACGCTTCTTAGCCACCACTGCCAGCCAAGGCTGCTCCTGCCGAGGCTTTCCCGTCGGCCTATAATAATGGTGCACGACTTCAAGGCCCGCACCTTTGAGAAAATTCTCGTAGGTTTCGAGCTCCATAAAATTGCAATAACGCGTCCCTTGCCAGCCTTCCTCATTACCGCGAGGGTTGGAGGTAAAGAGGATGCCGTGGGGCCTCAGAGAGCTCGCCAATTCACGCAAAACTCGAGGTAGTTCCTGGGAGGGGACGTGAAAGAGCGAGGCGTTGGCAAAGATGCCGTCGAAACTCTCCGGCGGCAAATTTAGGCGCATGAAATCTTGCTCCAAGACTTCACAGCCTGATTTCTCCCGCGCCATGCGGCAGAAGGCGGGACTGCCTTCCAGGCCTAACGCGCGGTGGCCCAAGCTTTTAAAATAAATCAGGTCGCGTCCGGGGCCGCAGCCGAAATCCAAGAGATCGTAGCTTGCCTTGGGTGGAAGCGCTTCCAAGAGCGCGCGGTAATTTTGGCTGACGTCGTGATCCTTGGTGCCTTCCCAAAAATCCACAGCACGCTGCTGGTAATCACTCAAGGTGACTCGGCTGATTTGTTCTAGGTCCTGGGGTTTTAGGATTTGCGCTGCCATGCGAGGGCCTCCTCGTGGTCCTTCGCGAACAACTGGATGCGCATCGCCCAGAGGCAGGGTGTAGTGCCCGCGAATTTGTCGAAAAATTCTAAGGTGGTTTCGCTGGTCGTCATAAGGATTCTAGTTAGGGTGCGTCTTGCGCTGGGTTCCCTCTTCGGATAGAAATAAAGCCTCAAAGAAACGGAAAAGTCTAATGTTAGTCCAAGAAGAAATCCTCGAGACCCCTTTGGGAAAGATGCGGGCCGAGTTCGATTCCGAGGGCACCTTGACGCAGCTGCTGTTTCTCGACCGCGAATTGCTAAAGACGGTGACCCCGGAAGTTTCCCCCAGAGATTCTGGGCTTGGGAAACAGCTCGGGGAATATTTTGCGGAACTGCGTCCCAATTTCGAGTGGCGACTTGCTCCCGCCGGCACGGATTTTCAAAAAAATGTCTGGGAAGAGCTGCGCCGCATTCCCTGCGGGGAAACCATCTCTTACGCGGAGTTGGCCCGGCGTATCGGAGATCCCGGCGCCGTGCGCGCCGTCGCCCGCGCCAACGCCCTCAATCCCATCGCCATTCTCATTCCCTGTCATCGCGTGATCGGAAGCGACGGCTCTCTGACGGGTTATGCGGGAGGGCTGGAGCGCAAAGCCCGTCTGCTGTCCCTCGAGGCGGCCATGTGTCCAAAAGCCGGGGCGCAAATAGGCCTTTTTTAGCAAGAAATCCACTACGTCTAATCTGTCAGAAAAATCGCAAATAGAGTGCTCTGACCGCCATTTTTCAGAACACTCAATTTCTATCTATCTGAATTTATTCATTTAAAAATGAAAAGACCACCCTCCTAGCTGGCCTCCCGATTGCACTATTTATCATGATCATTAGGTGCGGAGGTGCACATGCCCGGGATTTCTCTCGTCCGCTTGGCGGACAAATATGTCACGGCTTCGGATCGCGAGACCATCGCTCCCTGGTTGGTGGCGCTGGATGAAAACCAAGACGGAAAACTCGAGGATCTAGAAGTCCAAGATCCCAAGGGCTATTTCCGTTGCGGGACTTGGGCCGGAAGAATCGGCTCCGGCACTTGGCGTCGTCTCGAAAAAATTTTGACGCAGTCGGGTCTCGTCCTCCACAAACGCCGCGAGACCTGCACTAAAGAAACCAAGGATCCCGCCGATTATCCCGTCGCGCCGAAGGGCCGCTTCCCTGTCGCCTATCAAAGCCTCTTTTTCTCGCTGCCCTACGATTGGGTCTTCGTCTTCAATTCCGACATCACGGTGAAGGATATCCTGAAAGTCCTGAGGCCCGTGGCGCGGAAGATCCACCACGGGAAGTCCGAGATCGAAGTGATCTTCGATTCGGGACGCAAAGCGACGATCGTGATGGCGAGCAAGACCCAGATCAAGAAAGTGGAGTACACCGACGCGAATGGGGACTATTCGCTGCTGGCGAGGCTGGAATTTTTGCAGGTCTTCCGCGACGCGAACCTCTTCGAAAAATTCTTCTCCAAAAACGCTTATTACGCGGAAGAAGGAGAGGTATGGCAGAAACTTTATTCGCCCATCGTCACTTCCACCGAAGTTCCGGTCTGGAGCCTGAAGAAGGCGAAACGGGATTATTGGAAGGGCATTCTTCTGTTCCCGGACCTGCACGGCAACAAGACCCGCTATCAAGAGCTCTACCACATGCTTTCCGAGGAGACCTTGGATTGGTTCGCCCTGGAAATGCTGTCGTACAAGCTGCAGGCCTCGGTGGACGAATTCTTGTCGGAACCAGAGAGGTCGGAGAAATACCGGCAGGCGAAGAAGAGACTGCAAAACTACCTGCAGCCCTTTTGGAGTCCATACTTCAAGCAATTCAAGGACCCGGACGACAATCCCTATTATCGCCTCTTGGTCCTTTGCCGGAAGCGCAAGATCCGCGTCGTCGCTTTGGACAGCGTCGCAACTTATTCCGCCACTAGCCAGACCTTGTCGCCTTTAACCGTCGGGACTCGCAACCGAGTTTGGGCCGAGCACATTCCCGAGGAGGGTCGCGGAATCGTCTACGGCGGCGAAGCCCACTTCACGAGGGACCGCAAGGCAAGGGTGCAGGATTTCTTGCTGGATCAAAACTCCGACAGGACCATCCAGCGGCTCTCCTTTTACGCCAAGGATTAGGCTCGGTCGCCGACGCGCTTGATGTGCTTGCGACCGAAGACCGCGGCGGGCGAGCGGTAATGCTTGAACTCGAGGAGATTTCCCGAGGGATC